>NZ_JBSGYQ010000012.1:0-140232 GCF_053610585.1 Streptomyces sp. NPDC054887
CGGACGCTTCCTTTGTACTCACCCTCTCGGGCTTTCCTCCGGGCTTTCGTTCGGCATTTCGTGTTTCCGACTCTATCAGACTCTTTCGCGTCCGACTTCCTCGGCGCTTTCCAGTTCTTCGCTCTCGCGTTTCCCTTTCGGCGTGGGCACCACTTTAGCGGATTTCCCTTGCGGCTCATAATCGAGCCGGTGGGCAAGAATTCGGGCATGCCGGAATTCGAACCCGTCAGGGAAGTCGTAGGAGTGGTTGGCCGCTTCGGGGCTGCTTCGGTGGGCTCGTAAGCCCGTCCCGACGGCAGTGCCCGTGTCAAGCGGCTCGGACTACATTAGGGGGCCGCCCGGGCCGAGTCAAGTTCGTCGGCGGCGCGGCGTGTGGGCCCGAAAGGGGCTGACGGTCGGATCGCCGTCGACCCAGAACCGCCAGGGGTGGTCGGCCCCTTCGCCCCCCACTCCGGTGCGTGGACCGTTCCGCACCAGGTCGGCGGGGGCCGGTACGCCGTGCAGTACGGAAAGAGGAGAGTCGGGGCCGGCGCAGAGGTCGGTTCCGTCGAGGGTGCGGTCGACGGCCAGCCCTGTGGCGAGGCGTGCCGGGCCTTTGGCCAGTTCGTTGTCGTTCCGGGCCGAGAGTCGTCGTTTGCGCACCAGCTCCTGGCCGCGAGTCACCTCTCCCCCGCGCAGCAGGACGCCGCTCGCCTTGTGCTCCTGTCCGCACACCAGGTTGAGGCTGAACCACATGCCGTAGATGAAGTAGACGTAAGCGTGACCGGGCGGGCCGAACATCGACGCGTTGCGCGCCGTCCTGCCGCGGTACGCGTGCGAGCCCGGGTCGCCCGCGCCGTCGTAGGCCTCGACCTCGGTGATGCGCAGTTCGATGGGGCCCTCGCCGGTCAGGCGTACGAGGGTGCGCCCCAGGAGGTCGGGGGCCACCTCCAGTACGGGGCGGTCGAAGAAGGTCCTGGGCAGCGGCGTACGGTCGGGGTCCGTGATCATGCCCTCCGAGCGTAGTGGAAGCCGTCCGTTCGGGTAGGTGGCCATGAGGCTCGGCCTTTGCCAGGGTGGGGGCGCGGAACCGGACGTGGTCCTTGCGCGTTCGTACTGGTCAGAACCATTTATCTGGGGAGGAAGCCATGGGCTTCAAGAAGTTGCTTGCGAGCTTGGGTGCCGGTGGCGCGTCGGTGGAGACGGTGCTGACCGAGGCGAACGTCGTACCCGGCGGTGTGGTCCAGGGCGAGGTGCGCGTCCAGGGCGGCTCGGTCGATCAGCAGATCGAGGGGCTGTCCGTCGGTCTGCAGGCGCGGGTCGAGGTCGAGGGCGGTGACCAGGAGGTCAAGCAGGACATCGAGTTCACGAAGCAGCGGCTCGGCGGCGCCTTCGAGGTGAAGGCCGGCGCGCTGCACGTGGTGCCGTTCGGCCTGGAGATCCCGTGGGAGACGCCGATCACCAGCATCGCCGGTCAGCAGCTGCCCGGTATGAACATCGGCGTCACGACCGAACTGGAGATCGCCCGGGCCGTTGACTCCGGCGACCTGGACCCGATCAGCGTGCACCCGCTGCCGGCGCAGCAGGCGATTCTGGACGCCTTCGTACAGCTGGGCTTCCGGTTCCGGAGCGCCGACATGGAGCGCGGTCACATCCGGGGGACGCGGCAGCGGCTGCCGTTCTACCAGGAGATCGAGTTCCAGCCGCCGCAGCAGTACCGCGGGCTGAACCAGGTCGAGCTGACCTTCGTCGCGGACGACCGCGAGATGGACGTAGTCCTGGAGATGGACAAGAAGCCGGGTCTCTTCAGCGAGAGCAGCGACTCGTACCGCGCCTTCAAGGTCGGTCTGAACGACTTCCAGGGGACCGACTGGGCGGCCTACCTCAACGCGTGGCTCGCACAGGTCGGCGGTCAGCGCAACTGGCTCTAGGGTCGGACCGCGTACCCGGGACGCGGGTCGCACGAAGTAGGCAGAAGACAGACCCATCGGAGGTTCAGACGTGTCCGAGGCGAAGAGGCCGCCGCTTCCCCATGACTTCCACCCGCCGGTGCCCTCGTTCACCGTGGTGAGTGAGGACGTCGCCGACGGAGCGGTGTTGCAGGACGCCCAGGTGTACGCGGAGGGCAATACGTCTCCGCACCTGCGGTGGGAGGGTTTCCCCGCCGGCACCGAGAGCTTCGCCGTGACGTGCTTCGATCCGGACGCACCGACCGGCAGTGGTTTCTGGCACTGGACCGTGTTCGACATCCCGGCGACGGTGACGGAGCTGCCGGCCGGGGCGGGCAGCGGGAAGTTCGAGGGGCTGCCGGACGGCGCGGTGCAGGTCCGCAACGACTACGGCTCGAAGGACTTCGGCGGGGCGGCGCCGCCCGCCGGCGAGCGGCACCGGTACGTGTTCACGGTGTACGCGGTGGACACCGAACGGCTGGGTCCGGACGCCGACGCCTCCCCCGCCGCCGTGGGCTTCAATCTGCGGTTCCACACGCTCGGGCGGGCGCAGCTGGTCGCCGAGTACGAGGCTCCCGCGGCGAGTTGACCGTTCACTTTCCGTTTGCCCGTCCCTGGTCTTGGAAGAGATCAGGGACGGGCATCTTTTTATTGCGTTGTCCATCTCGGTGTGCCCGGTCAGAGTTGATCCAAGCCCGCCACGGGGTGGGCCGGCGCAGGGAGGGTGGGCGGGATGCGGGACACGCTGGTACTGAACGCGAGCTTCGAGCCGCTGTCTACGGTGACGTTGAACCGGGCGGTGGTGCTCGTTCTGACGGACAAGGCCGTCGTCGAGCAGGCCCACCCCGGACTGCGTATGCGTGCGGCCGCCGTGGATCTTCCGGTGCCGCAGGTGATCAGGCTGTGCCGGTATGTCCGGGTGCCCTTCCGAAGACACGCGCCGTGGTCGCGGCGCGGTGTGCTGATACGGGACCAGCACCGGTGCGCGTACTGCGGGCGGCGTGCCACCACCGTGGACCACGTGGTGCCGAAAGCGCAGGGCGGTGGGGACAGCTGGCTGAACACGGTGGCGTCCTGTGCGGAGGACAACCACCGCAAGGCGGACCGTACGCCGGACGAGGCGGGGATGCCGCTGCTGCACCGTCCGTTCGTACCGACGCCCGCCGACGCGATGCTGCTGGCGCTGGGGGCGGACGAGCGGTCCGCGCTGCCGCAGTGGCTGGCGCAGTCCGCGTAGGGCTCACGTCCGGCGCGTCCGGCCCGCTTCCGCCGGGAGGTCATTGACTTCCCGGGGAGGCGGGCCTTCGCATGCCGTCAGCGCAGCAGGAGCTGGACGATCGCCACCGTGCCGACGGCCACGATCAGGGCGCGCAGCGCGGTGGGCGGCAGGCGGCGGCCGATCCGGGCGCCGAGCTGACCGCCGAGCGTGGAGCCGACCGCGATGAGGGCGACCGCCGTCCAGTCGAAGTCGGCGGCGAAGAGGAAGAAGGTCGCGGCGACGGTGTTGACGACGGCCGCGAGGACGTTCTTGGCGGCGTTGACGCGTTGCAGGGTGTCGGTGAGCAGCATGCCCATGAGGGCGACGTAGATGATGCCCTGGGCCGCCGTGAAGTAGCCGCCGTAGACGCTGGCGAGCAGGAGGCCGGCGATGAGGAGCGGGCCGCCGTCGGGGTCGCCTTCGGAGCCGTGGCGCTCGCGGCGGCGCTTGACCGCCCGGGTGATGCGGGGTTGCAGGACGACCAGCACCAGGGCGAGGCCGACCAGGACCGGCACGATCGTCTCGAAGGCGGTCGGGGGCAGGGTGAGGAGCAGTGCGGCTCCGCAGAAGCTGCCGGCGGCGGCTGCCGCTCCGAGGCGGAGGATGCGGCGGCGCTGGCCGGTGAGTTCCTTGCGGTAGCCGATGGCGCCGCTGATGGCGCCGGGGATCAGGCCGAGGGCGTTCGAGACGGTCGCGGTCACGGGCGGCAGGCCGGTGGCGAGCAGGACCGGGAAGGTGATGAGGGTTCCGGATCCGACGATGGTGTTGATGGTCCCCGCGCCCACGCCCGCGGCGAAGACGGCGAGCATCTCCCAGATGGTCACGGTGTGCCCTTCGTGCATGATCGTTGCTTGGAGCACCGATCATGCACGACGGGTGGGCCCCGGCCGTCGAAGGGGTCAGTCGAGCGGGGGTTCCTGGCGGCGCTCCTGGCCGGTGTTGAAGCCCGGCGCGCCACCGCTGAAGTTGCCGAAGGCGCCGCTGAGGCCCTTGAGGGCGTCGCCGATCTCGCTGGGCACGATCCAGAGCTTGTTGGCGTCGCCCTCGGCGATCTTCGGGAGCATCTGGAGGTACTGGTACGAGAGGAGCTTCTGGTCCGGGTCGCCGGCGTGGATGGACTCGAAGACCGTACGGATGGCCTGGGCCTCGCCCTCGGCGCGCAGGGCGGACGCCTTGGCCTCGCCCTCGGCGCGCAGGATCGCGGACTGCTTCTCGCCCTCGGCGGTGAGGATCGCGGACTGCCTGATGCCCTCGGCGGTGAGGATCGCGGCGCGCTTGTCGCGGTCGGCGCGCATCTGCTTCTCCATCGAGTCCTGGATGGAGGTGGGCGGTTCGATCGCCTTGAGTTCGACGCGGTTGACGCGGATGCCCCACTTGCCGGTGGCCTCGTCGAGGACGCCGCGCAGCGCCGCGTTGATCTCCTCGCGGGAGGTCAGGGTCCGCTCCAGGTCCATGCCGCCGATGATGTTGCGCAGCGTCGTGACGGTGAGCTGCTCGATGGCCTGGATGTAGCTGGCGACTTCGTACGTCGCGGCGCGGGCGTCGGTGACCTGGTAGTAGATGACGGTGTCGATGTTGACCACCAGGTTGTCCTGGGTGATCACCGGCTGGGGCGGGAAGGGCACGACCTGTTCGCGGAGGTCGATCCGGTTGCGGATCGAGTCGATGAACGGGACGACGATGTTCAGGCCGGCGTTGAGGGTGCGCGTGTAGCGGCCGAAGCGCTCCACGATGGCGGCGCTGGCCTGCGGGATGACCTGGATCGTCTTGATCAGGGCGATGAAGACCAGCACCACCAGGATGATCAGGACGATGATGACGGATGACATCGCGTTTCCCGTGCCCTTCGTGTTGTGCTTCTCGGGAGACCGGCCCGGTCGCGCGCGGACGATCTGATGATCAATCTTCCCAGAACGCGCGGCGGTGTGCGGGGTGTTCGGCCCACCTGGCCGGTTACATGACTACGGCGGTGGCTCCGTCGATCTCCACGACGTCGACCTGCCGGCCGGGTTCGAAGCTCTGGTCCGCGTCGAGGGAGCGCGCGGACCACACCTCGCCCGCGAGCTTGATCCGCCCGCCGCTGCCGTCGACCCGTTCCAGCACCACGGCCTGACGGCCCTTCAGGGCGTCGATGCCGGTGCGGTGTTCGGGCCGGGAGGAGCGGTGGCGGGCGGCTATCGGGCGTACGACGGCGATCAGCGCGACCGAGACCGCGGCGAAGACCAGTACCTGGGCGACGATTCCGCCGCCCAGGCTCGCGGTCAGGGCGCCGGCGACCGCGCCCGCCGACAGCATTCCCAACTCCGGCATCGCGGTCACCACGAGCGGAATTCCCAGCCCGACAGCGCCGATCAGCCACCACACCCATGCGTCGATGTCCACATGGTCATGGTAGGGGCGGGCGCTCTTCGCCGACAGGGCGCGAGCACCGCTTCCGGAGGTCAGCCCAGCGGGAGGCCCTGGGCGGTCCAGCGGTCCGACCTGCGCTCGACGACGAGCGGGAGGCCGAAGCACAAGGACAGGTTGCGGGAGGTCAGTTCGGTCTCCACGGGACCGGCGGCGAGGACCTTGCCCTGGCGGATCATCAGGACGTGGGTGAAGCCCGGGGCGATCTCCTCGACGTGGTGCGTGACCATGATCATCGAGGGGGCGTACGGGTCGCGGGCGAGGCGGCCGAGGCGGCGGACCAGGTCCTCGCGGCCGCCGAGGTCGAGACCTGCGGCGGGCTCGTCGAGGAGCAGCAGCTCGGGGTCGGTCATCATCGCGCGGGCGATCATGGTGCGCTTGCGCTCGCCCTCGGAGAGCGTGCCGAACTTCCGGTCGAGGTACGCGGTCATGCCGAGGCGGTCGAGGAAGGCGCGGGCGCGCTGCTCGTCGACCTCGTCGTAGTCCTCGTGCCAGGTGGCGGTCATGCCGTACGCCGCGGTGAGCACCGTCTGGAGGACGGTCTGGCGGCGGGGCAGCTTGTCGGCCAGCGCGATGCCGGCCATGCCGATCCGGGGGCGGAGCTCGAACACGTCGGTGCCGGGGCTGCCGAGCTGCTCGCCGAGGATCCGGGTGCTGCCGGTGGTCGGGAAGAGATAGCTGGAGGCGACGTTCAGCAGGGTGGTCTTCCCGGCGCCGTTCGGGCCGAGGATCACCCAGCGCTCGCCCTCCTTGACCGACCAGGAGACGTCTTCCACCAGAGCGCGTCCGTCGCGGACCACGGATACGTCCACCAGCTCCAGTACATCGCTCATGAGCGCGTTGTCTCCCCATGCAGTCTCGAGAATGTCGGGCATGCCTGTAGGCAAAGCTCCAGGGGAAAACCTACGCCACCGGTCGCGGGGTCCGTCTGCTAGGTCCATTCCCTAGGCTGGGGCCATGCTCTCGGAACCTCGCTCAGGACGACTGGCCGCATGGGGAAACGCCCTGCTGGCCGGACTCGCATCGCCGGATCACGTCGCGCTCTCCGTCGTCGGGGAGGACGCGGTGCACCGGGTGGAAGGCGTGCCCGGGGAGGTGGGGCCCGTGGGGCTCACGCTGGCCCTGGGGCGGCTGCGCGCACTGGGGGCCACCGGTTTCCGGGTGGCACTGCCCGCTCCGGGGCATCCGCTGGGCCTCAGCGGGCCGCCGGAGTTCAACGCGCGGGCGCTGGAGGCGGAGGAGGCGGTCGTCTGCTCCGGGGCGGCGCTGGGGCTGGTGCCGGAGGTGTACGAGGTCGGGCCGGAGGGGGACGTACGGGTCGAGGTGCTGTGGCACTGCCTGCCCGTACGGGAGGCTCCGCCGGCCGATGTGCCCTCGCTCGGCGAGGCCGAGCGGGAGCTCGCGGAGGCCCTGCGGGACGCGACCGCGGTGCTGTCGCGGCTCGACGTGGCGGGGTCGGGTCCGGTGGCCGAGGCCGCGATCGACGCGTACCGGGCGCGGGTGGAGGGCGGCGGCGGCGAGGTGCTGGCGCCGGGGTATCCGCCGCGCGCGGTCCGTGTGCTGGAGCTGGCGCAGCGGGTGGGGCTGCTCGTCTCGGTGGCGTACGCGAACGGGCACGGCGGCGCGGTGAGCGCGTCCGAGATGGCGGCCCGGGTGGAGGCGCTGCGGCCGGTGGAGCGGGTGGCCCGGCGGGCGCAGGTGGCGGCGTTCAACGCGTGGGTGGAGGAGCGGGAGCGGGGGCGCGACCGCTGAGGCTGCTCGCCGGGTTCGGAGCGGGGGGCGCTAGGTCTGGGTGCGGGGGCTGGCCGGCGCGGGACCTGGGTGCGGGGGCGGGGGCTGGCCGGCGCGGGACAGGTTGCGGGGGCGGGGGCTGCCTGCGCTGAGTGGGTAGCTCGGTGTGGGCCAGGTGCGGGGGATGCATGTTGAGCGGGGGCGCCGGTGCTGAGCGGGGCCTCGTGGGGTGCGTTGCGTGCGGGGGCGTGTGGGCGGTTTACGCCGGGGCGCGCGGCGCCCGGGAGCGGGGGCGGGTGCCGGGTACGCGACCGGCCCCCAGGCGGGCGCCTGGGGGCCGGTGGTCACCGCTGGGGTCAGCGGTTGATGCCGTGGTTCCCGAAGGCCGGGTTGAGGGCACCGATGACGTTGACGGTGTTGCCGACGGCGTTCACCGGGACGTGGACCGGGGCCTGAACCAGGTTGCCGGAGCCGACGCCCGGCGAGTGGACGGCCTTGCCCTGCGCCAGCGCACCGCTGTCGGTGGCGGAGGCGACACCGGCTCCGGCGGCGACGAGGCCGCCCGCGACCATGGTGACGGCAGCGGCCTTCTTCAGGTTCTTCACTTCAGGATCCTCCTAGACGTCGCCGCGGCCAGCCGCCGCAGCACGCCATGAAGAACGGCCGTCGGCCCGGGGGGATGCGCCATTCGGGGGACATACACCCGACGGTATGAATCTCGGACCGGACGTAGACCGTCCGATTAACCCGTAATCCCATGTCGGACGGCCCACAGGGCCGCCTGGGTCCGGTCGGAGAGATCCAGCTTCATCAGGATGTTCGACACATGCGTCTTGACGGTCTTCTCCGAGAGGACCAGTGCCCGGGCGATCTCCCGGTTGGAGCGGCCGTCGGCGATCAGCGTGAGCACTTCCCGCTCCCGTTCGGTGAGCGAGCTGCCCCGGCCCGTGCCACCGTTCCCCTCCTCCTGCGCGAGCAGCGCGCCCGCGACCTCCGGCTGGAGGAGGACGTGCCCGGCGTGCACGGAACGGATGGCGCCGGCCAGGGCGTCCGGGTCCACGTCCTTGTAGACGTACCCCGAGGCACCCGCGCGCAGGGCGGGGACGACGGTGCGCTGCTCGGTGAAGCTCGTGACGATCAGCACCTTCGCCGGGTTGGCCAGCTCCCTGAGCTTGCGCAGCGCGTCGATGCCGTCCGTGCCCGGCATCCTGATGTCCATCAGTACGACGTCGGGGCGCAGCTCCTCCGCGCGGGCGACGCCCTCCGCACCGTCCGCCGCCTCGCCGACGACCTCGATGTCGTCCTGCACCTCCAGGAAGGTGCGCAGACCTCGGCGTACCACCTGGTGGTCGTCGACCAGCAGTACGCGGATTCCGTCCTTCGGCGGTCGTACGGCGTCAGCCACCGGGAACCTCCATCTCGATCGTGGTGCCCTTGCCGGGCGCCGATTCCACGGTGAGTCTGCCGCCCGCCCCGTCCGCGCGGTCGCGCATCGAGACCAGTCCGAGGTGGCGGCCCGCCCGGCGCACCGTCCTGGGGTCGAAGCCGCTGCCGTCGTCCGTGACGCGCAGCCGGGCGCCGTGGCCGCTCTTCTCCAGTACGACGTCGACGTTCTCCGCGCCGGAGTGGCGCAGCGCGTTGTGCAGTGCCTCCTGGGCGACCCGCAGCAGCGCCTCCTCCTGGGCGGCGGGCAGCGCCCGTACACCGCTGCTGTGGAAGGTGACGCGGGCGGTGTGGGCGCGGTCCATGACGTTGATCTGGGTGCGCAGGGTGGCGATCAGGCCGTCCTCGTCGAGGGCGGCCGGGCGCAGCTCGACGACCGCGGCGCGCAGCTCGTCGGCCGCCTCGGCGGCCAGCGAGGCGACCTGCTGGAGTTCGCCCTTGGCTCGGGCCGGGTCGCGGTCGACCAGGGCCGCGGCGGCCTGGGCGGTCAGGCGCAGGGAGAAGAGCTTCTGGCTCACGGCGTCGTGCAGCTCGTGCGCCAGCCGGGAGCGCTCCTCCGCGATCGTCAGCTCGCGGCTGCGCTCGTACAGGCGGGCGTTGGTGAGAGCGATCGCGGCGTGCTGGGCGAGCATGCCGAGCAGTTCCTCGTCGTCCTCGGTGAAGCCGCAGGTTCCGTCGGGCTTGGGGCAGCGCTTGTTCGCGAGGAACAGCGCGCCGATGACCTCGTCGCCGTCGCGGATGGGCAGGCCGAGGAAGTCGGACATGTCCGGGTGCGCGGACGGCCAGCCCTCGAAACGCGGGTCCTTGCGTACGTCGGCGAGGCGCTCGGTGTGGGCGCCGTGCAGCATCGAGGCGAGGATGCCGTGCTGGCGGGGCAGTGGCCCGATCGCCTTCCACTGCGCGTCGGTGACGCCGTCCACCACGAACTGGGCGAAGCCGCCGTGGTCGTCCGGGACGCCCAGGGCGGCGTACTCGGCGTCGAGCAGCTCGCGGGCGGAGGCGACGATCGTCTTCAGTACGTCGCGCACTTCCAGGTGCCGGCTCATCGCGAGCAGCGCGGAACTCACGGCCGTGAGGCCGGCGCGGGGGGACGGGCTCTCCCCTGCTCGTACGCAGTTGGGAGCGTGGGGATCGCTCATGTGGTCACCGTACCGGCGGGGCGGGACGGGCGTATCGGGCGTGGGGTGGGGGGTGCTTGGGGCGTTGGTCGTAGGGCTGGGGGCGGGGAGTGCGGGCCGGTGCCGGTGCCGGGGCAGGGGTGGGGTGGGCTGGATTGGGGTGGGGTGGTGCGGGGTCCGCGCCGGGGGTGGGCGGCGGTGTCCGTGCGGGGTGGGGTGTGGCTGATGTGGGCGGGGGGCGAGGAGGCGGTGCCGTCCCGGCACCGCCGGCCTGCTGACCCCGCCTACGGCGAAGCGCCCGGGCCTGGCGGCTGCGGCAGCTGCGACGGTGACGGTGTGGGGTGGGCGCCCTGTGGGCGCTGTGAGGGGGGCCGGCGGCTGGTGACGCGGGCGCGGGCCGGCGGGGCGGCCGGTGGGGACGGCGGCGGTACGGGCTCTGGGGTCGGCGGCCAGGGGGTGGACCGGTCCGGTGGTGGAGCCCGGGGTCGGTATTCGCGTTGTGGGCGGGGTGATGGCGGTGGTGGCGGGAGCCGCCGTAGCGCGCCTCGGGTACGGCGGGGCGGTGCGTCCGGCGCGCGTTCGGCGACGTATGCCGAGGAGGGTGCCGGGCCGCTCACGCGGAGCATCGCACGAGCAACTAAGGGTGAGTTCGCAACCGGCCCGATGTGAGCCCGCGCATAGGACTCACGTCACTTACGAAGGGGCGTAGTGGACACATAAGGGGCGTCTGGGCTGGGTAGCGACCCGCGCCGGGGCCTTGTGCGAAGGTCCGTGTCCACTACCGGGGATCGTACGTCACACCTTTGCCACAGGATTTTGCGGCCGCTAACAATGGCTGCCGTCGCGGACTCCGCGGCTTCCGCTATTCGAAGAGGTACGTCTGCATGTCCGCGTCTCGCACCCCTGGCTATAGCCGTCTGAACAAGAACCACAAGTTCTCGATCGCCGGTGTCGCCGCCCTCGGCGCCGCCGCCCTCACGTTCTCGCTCGTCCCCGACAACGCGTCGGCCGAGGCCGACACGCAGTCGGTGGCCGCCGCGGCTCCGGTCGCGTGGTCGGCAGCCGCCGGCAGCGTCCAGGCCAAGACAGTGCACACGAGCATCACGCAGCAGCAGGTCGGCGCCGACAAGGTGGCCAAGGCCGTGGCCGAGGCCCGCGCCAAGGCCGACGCCAAGGTCCAGGCCGCCGCCAAGGCGAAGGCCGAGGCCGAAGCCAAGGCCAAGGCCGAGGCGAAGAAGCGCGCCGACGCGCGAGCGGCCGCGAGCCGCGCCGCCGCGCGCAAGCCGGTCTACGCGAACAACCTCGACGGGTGGATCCGTGAGGCGATGTCCATCATGAAGAAGCACAACATCCCCGGGTCCTACGAGGGCATCCACCGCAACATCATCCGCGAGTCCTCCGGCGACCCGCGCGCGATCAACAACTGGGACATCAACGCCATCAACGGCATCCCGTCCAAGGGCCTGCTCCAGGTCATCAAGCCGACCTTCGACGCCTACCACGTCGCAGGCACGAAGCACGACCAGTACGACCCGGTCGCCAACATCGTCGCCGCCTGCAACTACGCGGCCGACCGCTACGGCTCCATGGACAACGTCAACAGCGCCTACTGAGCCTGAGGCTCGGAGCGTGCGAAAGGGCGGCACCCCGCGTGGGGTGCCGCCCTTCGGCGTGTCCGGGTGCCGTTACTTGCGCATGACCTCGGGCTCGTGGCGCCGCAGCAGGCGCACGACGAGCAGGCCGCAGAGGGCGCCGATGCCGAGCAGCACGCTCATGTCGAAGATCCACTGACCGGCGGTGTGGTCCCACAGCCCGTCGAGGTTCAGCGGGTCCCACGGCATGGTGACGTTGAGCTGCGCCGTGGTGCCGAGCGCGGCGACGGCCCAGCGGGACGGCATGAGCCAGGCGACCTGCTCGATGCCCGGGCTGTCGTGGAGCTGGAAGAGCACGCCGGTGAAGACGACCTGGACGATCGCGAACATCACGAGCAGCGGCATCGTCTTCTCGGCGGTCTTCACGAGCGCGGAGATGATGAGGCCGAACATCATCGAGGTGAACCCGAGCGCGCTGATGACGATCGTCATCTCGATGACCGGGGTGTCCTCGAAGATGACGCCCTCGGCCGGCAGCTTCGAGCGGGCGCCGAAGCCGATCGCCGCGATGATCACGCCCTGGAGGGCGGTGATGAACCCGAGGACGATGACCTTGGACATCAGGTACGCCGAGCGGGACAGGCCGGTGGCGCGCTCGCGCTCGTAGATGACCCGTTCCTTGATCAGCTCACGGACCGAGTTGGCCGCGCCGGAGAAGCACGCGCCGACGGCGAGGATCAGCAGGATCGTGCCGACGTCCTTGTTGACCAGCCTGTTCTTCTCCGGGCCGAAGCCCAGGCCGCTGTCCGCCGGGATCACGGTGCTGACGATGCCCAGTACGGCGGGGAGGATCAGCATGAGGCCGATGAAGCCCTTGTCGGACACGATGACCGACACGTACCGGCGGATCAGGGTCCACAGCTGCGAGCCCCAGCTCTGCGGCTTGGGCGGGCGCATCTGCTGCGGGGGCGGCATGTGCACGGGCTGCGCGGCGACGGCGTCGATGTCGGCGGCGTACATCTGGTAGTGCTGGGAACCGCGCCAGCGGCCCGCCCAGTCGTAGTCGCGGTAGTTCTCGAACGCGGAGAACACGTCGGCCCAGGTGCTGTAGCCGAAGAAGTTCAGGGCCTCCTCGGGCGGGCCGAAGTACGCGACGCTGCCGCCGGGGGCCATGACGAGGAGCTTGTCGCAGATCGCGAGCTCGGCCACGGAGTGGGTGACGACGAGGACCGTGCGGCCGTCGTCGGCGAGGCCGCGCAGCAGCTGCATGACGTCGCGGTCCATGCCCGGGTCGAGGCCGGAGGTCGGCTCGTCGAGGAAGATCAGCGACGGCTTGGTCAGCAGCTCCAGGGCCACGGAGACGCGCTTGCGCTGGCCACCGGAGAGGGAGGTGACCTTCTTCTCCTTGTGGATGTCCAGCTTGAGCTCGCCGAGGACCTCGTTGATGCGCTGCTCGCGCTCGGCCTCCGTGGTGTCCGCGGGGAAGCGGAGCTTGGCGGCGTACTTGAGGGCCTTCTTCACGGTCAGTTCCTTGTGCAGGATGTCGTCCTGCGGGACCAGACCGATGCGCTGACGCAGCTCGGCGAACTGCTTGTAGAGGTTCCGGTTGTCGTAGAGGACGTCGCCCTGGTTGGCGGGCCGGTAGCCGGTGAGCGCCTTGAGCAGGGTGGACTTGCCGGATCCGGAGGGGCCGATGACGGCGATGAGCGACTTCTCGGGGACGCCGAAGGAGACGTCCTTGAGGATCTGCTTGCCGCCGTCGACCGTCACCGTGAGGTGGCGGGCGGAGAAGGAGACCTCGCCGGTGTCGACGAACTCCTCCAGCCGGTCCCCGACCAGGCGGAACGTCGAGTGGCCGACGCCGACGATGTCGGTGGGGCCGAGCAGTACGGTGCCGGACTTGGGGATCGGCTGACCGTTGACGTACGTGCCGTTGTGGCTGCCGAGGTCGCGGATCTGGAAGCGGCCGTCGGGCGTCGCGGTGAACTCGGCGTGCAGGCGCGAGACCTGGAGGTCGGAGACCACCAGTTCGTTCTCCAGGGCACGGCCGATCCGCATCACGCGGCCCATGGACACCTGGTGGAACGTCGTCGGGCTGCGGTCGCCGTACACCGGCGGAGCCCCCGCGCCGCCGCCGGCCGGGCTGCCCTGCTGGTGCGGCACCTGCGCCTGGTGGGGCGGCTGCTGCCATGCCTGCTGGGGCTGTTGGGGCTGCTGCTGGTGCGGGTCCTGCGGCTGAGGGGTCCAGGCCGGAGCGCCCTGCTGCTGGGGTGCCTGCTGAGGCGCCGCCTGCTGCTGCGGTGCCTGCTGGGCCATGGCGGCCTGCCCCGCGGACGCGCCCGCGCCGGTGAGGGTGAGCCGCGGGCCGTCGGTCGCGTTGCCCAGGTGCACGGCGGTTCCGGCGCCGATCTCCATCTGGTGGATCCGCTGGCCCCGCACGTACGTGCCGTTGGTGCTGCCGTGGTCCTCGATGACCCAACTGCGGCCGCCCCAGCTGACGGTGGCGTGCCGCCACGACACCCTGGCGTCGTCGATCACCAGATCACCCTGCGGATCACGTCCGAGGGTGTACGACCTGGACGGATCGAGCGTCCAGGTCCTTCCATTCAATTCCAGTACGAGTTCCGGCACTCCGCGCCCCACTTGTTGTCCCCCGAGTTACCCCCGTCGCAGGGAGTCTAGGGATGCTGAACATCGGTGGGCACTATTTCAGGCCCAGTCCCGAATTAGAAAGTCGAGCCCCGCGCGCACCGTTCGGGAATGCCTTTCGCGTGGGAGAAATGCTCCCGGAGAGTAGCGAGAAGGGGCGAGTCGTACGGATCATGCGTGAAGACAGCAAGGTGGTACAGGACGGGTGAGGACTGCCGTCGACATTCCGCCACTCGCGGTGGCGACTTCGCGTGTGCGCATTGTGCCGGTGCGGCTCCGCAGCGTGAAGGGCGGGTGGTGTGCCGGGGCGAGGTGTCCGGTGGTCGGGACAGGAGGTGAGGGAGGGGGAAGGGCCCGATACGGTAGAGACATCATGAGCGCTTCTCAGCCGAGTCGGCCCGGCCAGTCCCCCGACGCCGCACCCACCCTTCTCGTCAAGATCTTCGGGAAGGACCGTCCCGGAATCACCGCCGGGCTCTTCGACACGCTCGCCGCGTACTCGGTCGACGTCGTCGACATCGAGCAGGTCGTCACCCGGGGCCGCATCGTCCTGTGCGCCCTGGTCACCGAGCCCACCGTGAGCACCGCGGGCGAGCTGCGCGCCACCGTGCACAGCTGGGCCGACTCCCTCAGCCTCCAGGCCGAGATCATCTCCGGTACGGGCGACAACCGGCCGCGCGGCAGCGGCCGTTCGCACGTCACGGTGCTCGGGCACCCGCTGACCGCCGAGTCGACCGCCGCCATAGCGGCCACGATCACCGGGACCGGCGGCAACATCGACCGCATCTTCCGGCTCGCCAAGTACCCGGTCACCGCTGTGGAGTTCGCGGTCTCCGGCACGGAGACCGAGGCCCTGCGCACCGCGCTGGCGCTGGAGGCCGCCGAGCTGGGCATCGACGTGGCCGTGGTGTCGGCGGGGCTGCACCGGCGCGCCCAGCGCCTGGTCGTGATGGACGTGGACTCCACGCTCATCCAGGACGAGGTCATCGAGCTGTTCGCCGCGCACGCGGGCTGTGAGGACCAGGTCGCCGAGGTCACCGCCCAGGCGATGCGCGGTGAGTTGGACTTCGAGCAGTCGCTGCACGCGCGCGTCGCCCTGCTCGCCGGGCTCGACGAGGACGTCGTGGACAAGGTGCGCCAGGAGGTGCGGCTCACGCCCGGCGCCCGCACCCTGATCCGTACGCTCAAGCGGCTCGGCTACCAAGTGGGCGTCGTGTCAGGCGGGTTCACGCAGGTCACCGACGACCTCAAGGAGCGGCTCGGGCTGGACTTCGCGTCCGCCAACACGCTGGAGATCGTGGACGGGAAGCTCACCGGCCGGGTCGTCGGCGAGATCGTCGACCGTGCGGGCAAGGCCCGGCTGCTGCGCCGCTTCGCGGCGGAGGCGGGCGTACCGCTCGCCCAGACCGTCGCGGTCGGCGACGGGGCGAACGACCTCGACATGCTGAACGCTGCGGGACTGGGTGTGGCCTTCAACGCCAAGCCCGTGGTGCGCGAGGCCGCCGACACCGCCGTGAACGTGCCCTTCCTGGACACCGTGCTGTATCTGCTCGGTGTCACCCGTGAAGAGGTCGAGGCGGCCGACGGGCTGGCCGAGTGACCCCGCGGGTGTGAGTACGGCAGGAGGCCCCGGCGCGGTCGCGCGCCGGGGCCTCGGACGTACGTACCGGAAACGGGTCGGGCTCAGTCGTGCGGGGCCCAGTAGTCCAGGAGCTTGCCCACACCGTGTTCCACGGACTTCCAGGAGCCGGTGAAGCCGATGACCGCGAACGAGGCCGTCGGGAAGCCGCTCTTGGCCATGCGGGCCATCGCGTCGCCCTCGCCGCTGCCCGCGAGCGCGTCGGCGGCGGCGTGCATGCTGGGGTTGTGCCCGATGACGAGGAGGTCGTTCACCTCGTCGGGCGTCTCGTTCAGGAGGGCGATGATGTCACCGAGGGTGGCCTCGTACAGCCGCTCCTCGTAGACGGTCTTGGGGCGCCTCGGCAGTTCCTGTACGGCCAGCTTCCAGGTCTCGCGCGTCCTGGCGGCGGTCGAGCACAGGGCCAGGTCGAAGGTGATGCCCGTGTCGGCCAGCCGGTGGCCGGCGACGGGGGCGTCCATGCGGCCGCGGTCGGCGAGCGGCCGATCGTGGTCGGACACCTGCGGCCAGTCGGCCTTCGCATGCCGGAGTAGGACGATCCTGCGGGGTGTATCGACGCTCATGCATCCCAGCTTCGCACGAATCGCGCCACGGGGCGCAGGGTGTTGGCGGGCTGCCCCGACACGGGTGAACGGGGCCCGGCCGGCTAGTGGGACAGGGTGTGCCGGACGCGCTCCACGAGGTGTGTGACGGCCGGATCGCCGGGCGCCGCCTGCGCCTCGCCCGGCCCCGCGATCAGGAGCAGCAGGACGGCGAAGGCCAGCATGGGGAGGGCCACGGCCCACCACGGGAGGCGGGTGCCGATGCCGGGGGCCGGCGGGTGGGTCCGGGTGTGTGTGCGGGCCGCCATGACCGCCTCCGTCGTCGCTGTTCGGCTGATGTACGTCAACCTACGGAGTGCGCGCGCGGGAACCCATCCGGTGATCCACCCAGTTCACCCTGACCCTGGCCCCCTAAGGGGTGGTGGGGACAACCCCACCACCGCGGGGGCGTGCGCGTCGGGCGACGGGGCTCAGGGGGAGGCCAGGGTGGCGACGATCGCGATGAGGACCGTGACGCCGAGCATCGCGCCGAGCACGAGCAGCAGCTTCTTCTGGCCGTTCTGGGGGTTCGGGTCGAGTACAGGCATACGGCCAGTCTCGCACCCTTTGTACGCCCGGCCGCGACGGGGTCAGGCGAGTTCGTCCTCGATCGTACGGTTGCGTCCCGCCAGCACGCCGACCACGATCTGCGGCACCATCAGGCCCGCCATGAGGCCGATCGGCAGGCCCCAGCTGCCGCTGTGCTGGTAGAGCACGCCGACCAGCAGCGGCCCGGGGATGGAGATGAGGTAGCCGGTGCTCTGGGCGAAGGCGGAGAGGCGCACGACGCCCGCGCCGCTGCGGGCGCGCATGCCGATCATGGTCAGGGCGAGCGGGAAGGCGCAGTTGGAGACGCCGAGCAGCAGGGCCCACGCCCAGGCGCCGGAGGCGGGGGCGAGGTAGAGGCCGGCGTAACCCAGCAGGCCGCTGAGGCCGAGGGCCACGACGATCGGCCCCTGGTTGCGCATGCGGGAGGCGAGGCGCGGGATGACGAACGCGAGCGGGATGCCCATCGCCATGGTCACGGCGAGCAGGACCCCCGCGGTGCCGGCGGAGACCCCGGCGTCGCGGAAGATCTGCGGCATCCATCCCATGGTGATGTACGCCGCGGTGGCCTGGAGCCCGAAGAAGCAGGCCAGCGCCCACGCCGTACGGCTGCGGGTGATGCTCGGGGCGGGCGCGGGGGCGCTGTCCGTTCCGGGGGCGGCGGGGGTGCGGGGCGCCCGGGTGGCCGGGTGGCGCGTGAGGACGAGCCAGGGCAGTACGGCGACGGCGGCGAGGGTGCCCCACACCGCGAGGCCGGTCTGCCAACTGCCTCCGAGCGCCCGCGTCATGGGGACGGTGGCGGCGGCCGCGAGGGCGGTGCCGAGGGCGAGCGCCATCGAGTAGAGCCCGGTCATCTGGCCGACGCGCTCGGGGAACCAGCGCTTGACGATGACCGGCATCAGGATGTTGCTGACCGCGATGCCCATGAGGGCGAGGGCGCTGGCGGCGAGGAATCCGGCGGTGCCGCCCAGGTAGGGGCGGATCAGCAGGCCGGCGGCGATGGCCGCCATCCCGGCGCAGACGATCGCGCCGGGGCCGAAGCGGCGGGCGAGCCGGGGCGCGGTGAGGCCGAAGAGGGCGAAGCAGAGCGGCGGTACGGAGGTCAGGAGACCGGCGACGCTGCCGCTCATGCCGAGCCCTGCGCGGACCTCTTCGAGGAGCGGGCCGAGGCTGGTGATGGCCGGTCGGAGGTTGAGGGCGGCGAGGACGAGGCCGAGGACCACGAGCCGGGTGACCCAGACCGACCGGGCGCGGTGCTGCGACGGGGGCCGGTGCTGCCGCTGTACGGGGGCTTCGGCGGCGGGGTTCACGGTTCGGGTGTCGTCACGGGCCATGGAACCATCATAGAATCATGGGATGATTGGTTGTCCAATCCTGAACCAGGGAGCACTGCCGCCATGGCGCTGACGTCACCCCGCCGCTCGGCGCTCGCCGATCAGGTGATCACCGAGCTGCGCAACGCGATCACCTCGGGCGAGTGGCCGGTGGGGTCGCGCATCCCGACCGAACCGGAGCTGGTGGAACAGCTGGGCGTCGCCCGCAACACCGTCCGCGAGGCGGTGCGCGCGCTGGCTCACAACGGGCTGCTGGACATCCGGCAGGGCTCCGGCACGTACGTCGTCGCCACCAGCGAGCTGGCCGGCGTCATGCACCGCCGGTTCGCGGACGCCGACCCCCGCCACATCGCGGAGCTGCGCTCGACGCTGGAGTCCTCGGCGGCCCGGCTCGCGGCACAGCGGCGTACCGAGCGCGACGTGCGGCAGCTCGACGCGGTGCTCGCGCGCCGGGAGGAGGCGTGGGCCTCGGGCGACGCGGAGCTCTTCGTACGGGCGGACGCGACGCTGCACCTGGCCGTGGTCGCCGCCTCGCACAACGACGTGCTCATCGGCCTGTACGCGGATCTCGGCGACCTGCTGCGCGACTGGCTGCGCGAGGACGTGGGGCAGGAACTGCGCCCCGAGGACCACATGGACCACGGGCGGCTGATCGAGGCGATCCGGGCGCGCGACGCGGACACGGCCGCCACCGAGGCGGCGGGGTACTCGCTCAAGTGCCTCGGGGACCGGGGGCAGGGCGCGGGGCCCCGCGCTACATCCGGTGGTGGCTGACCCAGGCCGTGCGGACTTCCTTCCAGCAGCGGTCGGTGAGGCGCACCGTCTGCGCCGGCGCGACCTCGACGGGCAGCCCATCGGCGTCGATGTCCCACCAGCGGTCGCACTCGACGTGCAGGCGGACCAGGTCGGTCGCGGGGTACGGGTTGTGGCAGTACGCGACGACGCGTGAGCCCTCGACGGTCGTACGGCAGGTGGAGCCGAAGAGTGCCACCTGCGGGGCCGTCTCCCTCACGTGTCCGGGCCCGGGGCCCGGCTGCGGCCCTCGCCCGGCGACGGCCGGGGCGGCCAGGGCGGCGACGGCGGCCAGGGCCAGCGCGCCGGCTGCGGCTTGACGGTTCGACGGGCGCACATGCTCCACCTCCTCCCCTCAGAGCGCCGGGTACGTCCCGGTTTCCTCAGTGTGCGGGGAGTCGCCGGTCTTTTCGACTCGGGAAGCGTTCGGGCACGGAGGGTGACGACTGTCGGAGGCGGGACGCGAAAGCCGCGCGGCCCGTCGGTGGACGGGTCGCGCGGCTTTCGTGGGGCGTCGCGGGATCAGGCGCCGATCGCGTGCAGCCCGCCGTCGACGTGGATGATCTCGCCGGTCGTCATCGGGAACCAGTCGGAGAGCAGCGCGACGACGCCGCGGCCGGTGGGCTCCGGGTCCGTCATGTCCCACTTCAGCGGGGAGCGCTCGTCCCAGACGCCCGCCAGGTCCGCGAAGCCGGGGATGGACTTCGCGGCCATGGACTGGATCGGTCCTGCGGAGATCAGGTTGCAGCGGATGTTCTCCGGGCCCAGGTCGCGGGCGAGGTAGCGGGAGGTGGCCTCCAGCGCGGCCTTGGCGGGGCCCATCCAGTCGTACTGCGGCCAGGCGAACTGCGCGTCGAAGGTGAGGCCGACGACCGAGCCGCCGGAACCCATCAGCGGGCGGCAGGCCATGGTGAGCGACTTCAGCGAGAACGCCGAGACGTGCATCGCCGTGGCGACCGACTCGAAGGGCGTGTTGAGGAAGTTGCCGCCGAGCGCGTCCTGCGGCGCGAAGCCGATGGAGTGGACGACGCCGTCGAGGCTGCCGAGCTCGGCGCGGACAAGGCCCTCCAGCCGGTCGAGGTGCTCGGTGTTGGTCACGTCCAGCTCGATGACCTTGGCCGGCTTGGGCAGCTTCCTCGCGATGCGCTCGGTCAGCGTGGGGCGGGGAAAGGCGGTCAGGATGACTTCGGCACCCTGCTCCTGGGCCATCTTGGCGGTGTGGAAGGCGATGGAGGACTCCATCAGCACACCCGTGACGAGGATGCGCTTGCCGTCGAGGATTCCACTCATGTGATCAGTGACCCATGCCCAATCCGCCGTCAACCGGGATGACGGCTCCAGTGATGTACGACGCGTCGTCGGAGGAGAGGAAGCGCACGGTGGCGGCGATCTCCTCCGGCTGCGCGTAACGGCCGAGCGGCACCTGGGCGACGATGCCCTTGCGCTGCTCGTCCGTGAGCACTCCGGTCATGTCGGTGTCGACAAAACCGGGCGCGACGACGTTGAAGGTGATGTTGCGCGAGCCCAGCTCACGGGCGAGGGAGCGCGCGAATCCGACCAGACCGGCCTTGGAGGCGGCGTAGTTCGCCTGCCCGGCCGAGCCGAGGAGTCCGACGACCGAGGAGATCAGTACGACCCTCCCCTTCTTGGCGCGCAGCATGCCGCGGTTGGCCCGCTTGACGACCCGGAAGGTGCCGGTGAGGTTGGTGTCGAGTACGGACGTGAAGTCCTCCTCGGACATCCGCATGAGGAGCTGGTCCTTGGTGACGCCGGCGTTGGCCACCAGCACCTCCACCGGGCCGTGCTTCTCCTCGATCTCCTTGTAGGCCTGCTCCACCTGTTCGGTGTCGGTGATGTCGCACCGGACGGCGAGGCAGCCGAGTTCGGTGAGGGCCGCCGGTGGTTCGCCGGAGCGGTACGTGAACGCGACCTTGTCGCCTGCTTCGGCGAAGGCGCGGGCGATGGCGAGGCCGATGCCCCGGTTTCCTCCGGTGACGAGAACCGAGCGGCTCAACGGATCACCCTTTCCATAGCGGTCTGGTACTGACCGAAACTATCGGTACCGGACCACGTACGGAGAATCGGGCCCTGACAGCGCGTAGCGACGCCCTCTGTCGGGTCCCTACAGAATGTGGTGGGCAAGGGACCCGGGACCACGACATGATCGGGGGACCGGTCTCGACGACTAGGAGTCATCCGTGCCTCATTCCATCGACGAAGCGTTCACAGCACTGCCGCTGCGCGCGCTCGCCGACGCGGCGCTCGCGCGTGCCCGCGCGCTGGGCGCCGACCATGCCGATTTCCGCTTCGAGCGGGTGCGCAGCGCGTCCTGGCGGCTGCGCGACGCCAAGCCGTCGGGCAGCTCCGACACCACGGACCTCGGGTACGCGGTGCGGGTGGTGCACGGCGGCTGCTGGGGGTTCGCCTCGGGGGTCGACCTGAGCATGGACGCCGCCGCGCGGGTCGCGGGACAGGCGGTGGCGATGGCGAAGCTGTCGGCGAAGGTGATCGGGGCGGCCGGGTCCGACGAGCGGGTGGAGCTGGCGGACGAGCCGGTGCACGCCGACCGGACGTGGGTCTCGGCGTACGACGTCAATCCATTCGACGTGCCGGACGAGGAGAAGGCGGGGCTGCTCGCGGACTGGAGCGCGCGGCTGCTGGCGGCGGACGGCGTCGCGCACGTGGACGCCTCGCTGCTGACCGTGCAGGAGAACAAGTTCTACGCGGACACGGCGGGCACCGTCACCACGCAGCAGCGGGTGCGGCTGCACCCGCAGCTCACGGCGGTCGCGGTGGACGCGGCGACCGGCGAGTTCGACTCCATGCGCACGATCGCGCCCCCGGTGGGTCGGGGCTGGGAGTACCTGCTGGGGACCGGCTGGGACTGGGACGGCGAGCTGGAGCGGATGCCGTCGCTGCTGGCCGAGAAGATGCGCGCGCCGAGTGTGGAGGCGGGGACGTACGACCTGGTGGTCGACCCGTCGAACCTGTGGCTGACCATCCACGAGTCGATCGGGCACGCGACGGAGCTGGACCGCGCGCTGGGGTACGAGGCGGCGTACGCGGGGACCTCCTTCGCGACCTTCGACCGGCTCGGGAAGCTGGCGTACGGTTCGCCGATCATGAACGTGACGGGTGACAGGACCGCCGAGCACGGGCTCGCCACGGTCGGGTACGACGACGAGGGCGTCGAGGCGCAGTCCTGGGACCTGATCAGGAACGGCACGCTCACCGGCTACCAGCTCGACCGGCGCATCGCGAAGCTGACGGGCCTCGGCCGGTCGAACGGCTGCGCCTTCGCGGACTCCCCCGCCCACGTGCCGGTGCAGCGCATGGCGAACGTGTCGCTCCAGCCGGACCCGGGCGGGCTCTCCACCGAGGACCTGATCGGCGGCGTCGAGCGCGGGATCTACGTCGTCGGGGACCGGTCCTGGTCCATCGACATGCAGCGGTACAACTTCCAGTTCACCGGGCAGCGGTTCTTCCGAATCGAGAACGGGCGGCTCGCGGGTCAGCTGCGGGACGTGGCGTACCAGGCGACGACCACGGACTTCTGGGGCTCGATGACCGCGGTCGGCGGCCCGCAGACGTACGTCCTGGGCGGCGCGTTCAACTGCGGCAAGGCGCAGCCGGGCCAGGTCGCGGCCGTTTCGCACGGATGCCCGTCGGCTCTCTTCCGCGGCGTCAACATCTTGAACACCACTCAGGAGGCCGGCCGATGAGCCGCACCGTCAAGCCGTACGAGATCGTCGAGCGGGCCCTGGAGCTGTCCACGGCCGACGGGTGCGTGGTCGTCGCCGACGAGCACTCCTCCGCCAACCTGCGCTGGGCGGGCAACGCGCTCACCACGAACGGCGTCACCCGGGGGCGCACCCTCACCGTCGTCGCGACCGTCGACGGGGCGCGGGGCACGGCGTCCGGCGTCGTGTCGCGCTCGGCCGTCACGGCCGACGAGCTGGAGCCGCTGGTACGGGCCGCCGAGGCGGCGGCGCGCGGCGCGGGGCCGGCGGAGGACGCCCAGCCGCTGGTGTCGGGGGTGCCGGAGTCCCCCGGCTTCCGGGACGCGCCCGCCGAGACCTCGTCCGGCGTCTTCACCGACTTCGCGCCCGCGCTGGGCGAGTCCTTCGCCCGCGCCAGGGCCGGCGGCCGGGAGCTCTACGGCTTCGCCAACCACGAGATGACCTCGACCTACCTCGGTACGTCGACGGGGCTGCGCCTGCGCCACGACCAGCCCAACGGCACCCTGGAGATCAACGCCAAGTCGCCGGACCGCAGCCGCTCGGCCTGGGCCGGGTACGCGACCCGGGACTTCCGTGACGTGGATCCGGCGGCCGTCGACGCCGAGCTGGCGACGCGCCTCGGCTGGGCCGAGCGCCGGATCGACCTGCCCGCGGGGCGTTACGAGACGCTGCTGCCGCCCACCGCCGTCGCGGACCTGCTGGTGTACCAGATGTGGTCGTCGGCGGCCCGGGACGCCGCCGAGGGCCGCACGGTGTTCAGCAGGCCGGGCGGCGGGACGCGGGTCGGCGAGACGCTGTCCGCGCTGCCGCTGACGCTGCGCAGCGACCCGTACGAGCCGGGTCTGGAGTCGGCGCCCTTCGTGATCGCGCACTCCTCGGGCGACGACTCCTCGGTGTTCGACAACGGGCTGCCGCTGGGTCCGACCGACTGGCTGCGCGAAGGGCGGCTGGAGCACCTGGTCACCACACGGCACAGCGCGGGACTGACCGGGCTGCCGGTGGCGCCGGCGATCGGGAACCTGATCCTGGACGGCGGTGGGGAGCGTTCCCTCCAGGAGATGGTCGCCTCGACCCGGCGCGGCCTGCTGCTGACGTGCCTGTGGTACATCCGCGAGGTCGACCCGGCGACGCTGCTGCTGACCGGACTGACCCGCGACGGCGTCTATCTGGTGGAGGACGGCGAGGTGGTCGGGGAGGTGAACAACTTCCGGTTCAACGAGTCGCCGGTCGACCTGCTGTCGCGGGCGTCCGAGGCCGGGCGTACCGAGAAGACGCTGCCGCGCGAGTGGGGCGACTGGTTCACCCGGGCCGCGATGCCGGCGCTGCGCGTCCCGGACTTCAACATGAGTTCGGTCAGCCAGGGCGTGTGACGCCCATAGACTGGCCGGGAGCAACCCACAGCGTTCGAACACCCGAGGAGAGTCAAGACCGTGACCGACATCGTCGACGAGCTGAAGTGGCGCGGGCTGTTCGCCCAGTCCACTGACGAGGACGCACTGCGCAAGGCGCTCGCGGACGGTCCGGTCACGTTCTATTGCGGTTTCGACCCGACCGCGGCCAGCCTGCACGTGGGGCACCTGGTGCAGGTCCTCACCGTCCGCCGGCTCCAGCAGGCCGGGCACCGGCCGATCGCCCTCGTGGGCGGGGCCACCGGCCAGATCGGTGACCCGCGGCCGACGGCGGAGCGCACGCTGAACGACCCGGAGACGATCGCTAACTGGGTGGCGCGGCTGCGCGCCCAGATCGAGCCCTTCCTGTCGTTCGAGGGTCCCAACGCGGCCACCATGGTCAACAACCTGGACTGGACGGCCGGACTCTCCGCGATCGAGTTCCTGCGGGACATCGGCAAGCACTTCCGGGTCAGCAAGATGCTCGCGAAGGACTCGGTCGCCCGGCGGCTGGAGTCCGACCAGGGCATCAGCTACACGGAGTTCAGCTACCAGCTGCTCCAGGGCATGGACTTCCTGGAGCTGTACCGGCGGCACGGCTGCACCCTCCAGCAGGGCGGCAGCGACCAGTGGGGCAACCTCACGGCGGGGCTCGACCTGATCCACCGCCTGGAGCCGCACGCCAACGTGCACGCGCTGGCGACGCCGCTGATGGTCAAGGCGGACGGGACGAAGTTCGGCAAGTCCGAGAGCGGCGCGGTCTGGCTGGACCCGGAGATGACGACGCCGTACGCGTTCTACCAGTTCTGGCTGAACGTGGACGACCGGGACATCTCGCGCTACATGCGCATCCTCAGCTTCAAGAGCCGCACGGAGCTCGAAGAGCTGGAGCAGCTCACCGAGGAGCGGCCCCAGGCCCGCACCGCCCAGCGCGCGCTGGCCGAGGAGCTGACGACGCTGGTGCACGGCGCGGAGCAGTGCGCGGCGGTCGTCGCGGCTTCGAAGGCGCTGTTCGGGCAGGGTGAGCTGACCGGTCTCGACGAGGCGACGCTGGCCGCCTCGCTGTCGGAACTGCCGCACGCCGAGGTCACGGAGCTCGGGTCCGTCGTCGACCTGTTCGTCGAGGTCGGTCTCGCGCCGAGCAAGTCGGCCGCCCGCCGTACGGTCAAGGAGGGCGGCGCCTACGTGAACAACGCGAAGGTGGCCGACGAGGACGCCGTGCCGTCGCCCGAGGACCTGCTGCACGGCAGGTGGCTCGTACTGCGGCGCGGGAAGAAGAACCTGGCGGCGATCGAGGTCACGGCCGGCTGAGCCGTTCGCAGGGAACAGCGGCCGGGGGCGTGGGCGCACGCTTCCGGCCGCTGCTGTGCGTACCCGCTCAGGCGCGTCGCCTCTTGCCCTTCATCGACGCGTAGAGCATGTCGCCGAGTCCCACGATCACCACGGCGCCGATCAGCTGGAACAGATGCCTGAGCCAGTCGATCCCCTTGGTCTCGTCGACGCCGAGGCCGGCGGCGACGGAGTTGCCGACGATGCTGCCGAGGATGCCGCACACGACCGTCAGCCACAGCGGAATCTGCTGCTTGCCCGGGATGATCGCCTTCGCGATCAGACCGAGCACCAGACCCACGACGATTGCCCACAACCAACTCATGTCGCCTCCTCATCGGCGCGGTGTGCGCATGTGGGCCCAGTCTCGGACGGCCGCTCGTACGGCGCATGCCGGGCGACGCCATCCGTGCGACGGCGACCGCCCCGGTGACGGACGCCCCCGCGCTCGATGGCCGCGCGGCGGCGGCGTACCGTGGAAGAGGTCCGGTCAGCGAGCGTCCGGCAGGGAATCAGGTGGTGCGACGTGCTGCGGAAGAAGAGCGACACCGAGGTCTTCCGGATCACCGGGGCCCGGCCGGCCCTGGCCGACGACGTGCGCGCTCGCCAGCGCCGGTACGTGATCTCGATGTCGGTGCGTACCCTCTCGGTGATCCTGGCCGCGGTCCTGTGGAACGTCGAGCGGCATGTCGCCGTGGTGGCCCTGGCGCTGGGTCTCCTGCTCCCGTACATCGCCGTGGTCATCGCGAACGGCGGCCGGGAGAACGCCTCTTCACTGCCCTCGGCGCACATCCCGACGCCGGTCCGGCCGGCTCTGGAGAGCCCGCCCGAACGGCCCGCCGGGGAAGCCGCTCCGGACGTGCGCGCGACCGGGTCCGAGGAGCGGCCGCCCGAGCGCAGCTGATCTTCAGCGGTCCGCAAAGCTCAGGAAAAGCTCAGATCAATCATGAAGTTCCTGTGCACCGCACCCCATGTCGCGTGACATACTTCGTAGGCGCTCCGCATCCCCCGTCGGAGCGACGGACCGACGCCGGGCAGCTCCCCCCGTGGCTGCTCGGCGTCGCCTTTGTGACCAGGGGTGTGGCCTAGGGTTGAGTGCGTGAACTCCCCTGATTCCCTTCTTTTCCCCGGTTCGGCCGACGCCGGCGCCGCCGTGTGCTCCGCCAAGGGCTGCCGTTCGGCCGCCGTGTGGGTGCTGGCCTGGAACAACCCGAAGCTGCACACGCCGGAGCGGCGCAAGACGTGGCTCGCGTGCGACGAGCACCGTGAGCACCTGTCCCAGTTCCTCGGCGTACGCGGCTTCCTCAAGGACGTGGTGACGCTCGCGGAGTGGGAGCGGCGCGTGGCCGAAGAGGGCTGACGGACGCGTCAGCCGCCGATGGCCGACATCGGGCGGTCGGGCTGGAGGAAGGACGGGTCGTCCAGACCCGAACCGGCCTTCTTGCCCCACATCGCCACCTTCCACAGCCGGGCGATCTCCTCGTCGGGGGCGCCGGAGCGCAGGGCTCCGCGCAGGTCCGACTCCTCGCGGGCGAATAGGCACGTACGCACCTGCCCGTCGGCGGTGAGCCGGGTCCGGTCGCAGGCCCGGCAGAACGGGCGGGTGACGGAGGCGATGACGCCGACCCGGTGCGGGCCGCCGTCGACGAGCCAGCGCTCGGCGGGCGCGGAGCCGCGCTCGTCCTCCCCCTCGGCGGTGAGCGTGAAGCGCGTGCGCAGGGACTCCAGGATGTCGCCGGCCGTGATCATGCCGTCGCGCTTCCAGCCGTGCTGGGCGTCGAGCGGCATCTGCTCGATGAAGCGCATCTCGTACTCGTTCTCGACGGCCCAGGCGAGCAGGTCGGGGGCCTCGTCGTCGTTGAGCCCGGGCATCAGGACGGCGTTGACCTTGACCGGCGTCAGGCCGGCGTCGCGGGCGGCGGCCATGCCGTCGAGGACGTCGTGGTGGCGGTCGCGCCGGGTGAGGGTCTTGAAGACGTCGGGGCGCAGGGTGTCGAGGGAGACGTTGACCCGGTCCAGGCCGGCCGCCTTGAGCGCGGCCGCGGTGCGCTTGAGGCCGATGCCGTTGGTCGTCAGGGACATCTTGGGGCGGGGCGCGAGCGCGGCACACCGCTCGACTATCCCGACGAGCCCGGGGCGCAGCAGCGGCTCGCCGCCGGTGAAGCGGACCTCGGTCACGCCGAGGTCGGTCACGGCGATGCCGATCAGCCGCACGATCTCGTCGTCCGTGAGCAGGTCCGGCTTCGCCAGCCACTGCAGGCCCTCCTCGGGCATGCAGTACGTGCAGCGCAGGTTGCAGCGGTCGGTGAGCGAAACGCGCAGGTCAGTGGCTACTCGGCCGTACGTGTCGATAAGCATCCTCGACCCACTCCCCGATCCGGGTTGGACTTGGCTGAACTCTGTCGAGCCTACGCGACGCCTCTGACAGGATCACGGGCCCGATACCACGGGAGCGGTGTGGCCGCGTCGTACGACTCTACGACGCGGCCACGGGGGCACCGCTGTGGGAAAGGGCGGAAGGCCCGGTGGGCGGTACGCTCAGTGCGCGCCGATGCCTGTGAGTGACTTGACCTCCAGCTCCGCGTACTTCCCCTTGTCCGGCTCGTCCTTGGACAGTACGGAGCCGAGCCAGCCGAGCAGGAAGCCGAGCGGGATGGAGATCAGGCCCGGGTTCTCCAGCGGGAACAGGGCGAAGTCGGCGCCGGGGAACATCGAGCTGGGCTTGCCGGAGACGACCGGCGAGAACAGGACGAGGCCCACGGAGGCGGTCAGACCGCCGTAGATGGACCACAGGGCGCCCTGCGTCGTGAACTTCTTCCAGAACAGGCTGTAGAGGATCGTCGGCAGGTTGGCGGAGGCGGCGACCGCGAAGGCGAGGGCGACCAGGCCGGCGACGTTCAGGTCGCGGGCCATCGCGCCCAGGGCGATGGACACCACGCCGATGGCCACCGTGGCCCAGCGGGCGGCGCGTACCTCTTCCTTCTCCGTGGCCTTGCCGCGCCGGATGACGTTGGCGTAGATGTCGTGGGCGAACGACGACGATGACGCCAGGGTGAGGCCGGCGACCACGGCGAGGATGGTGGCGAAGGCGACCGCCGAGATCACGGCGAGCAGGATGGCGCCGCCCGGGGAGTCCGCGCCGCCGCCGATCTCCAGGGCGGCGAGCGGGGCCGCCGTGTTGCCGGCCTTGTTGGAGGCGATGATGTCGCCTGGCTTGAGCAGCGCCGCGGCGCCGAAGCCGAGCACGATGGTCATCAGGTAGAAGGCGCCGATGATGCCGATCGCCCAGTTCACCGACTTACGGGCGGCCTGGGCCGTGGGGACGGTGTAGAAGCGGATCAGGATGTGCGGCAGGCCGGCGGTGCCCAGGACCAGGGCGATGCCGAGCGAGATGAAGTCGAGCTTCGAGGTGCCGGTGGCGCCGTACTTGAGGCCGGGCTCGAGGAACGCGGAGCCCTGTCCGCTGTTCGAGGCCGCCGTACCGAGCAGGTCGGACAGGTTGAAGTTGAACTTCAGCAGGATCAGGAAGGTGATCAGCAGGGTGCCCGCGATGAGCAGGACGGCCTTCACCATCTGCACCCAGGTGGTGCCCTTCATGCCGCCGATGGTGACGTAGACGATCATCAGAATGCCGACGAGGGCGACGATCAGGATCTTCCCGGCGTCGCTGGTGATGCCGAGGAGCAGCGAGACCAGCACGCCGGCGCCCGCCATCTGCGCGAGCAGGTAGAAGATCGACACGACGATGGTGGAGGCGCCCGCCGCGGTGCGGACGGGGCGCTGGCGCATGCGGTAGGCGAGGACGTCGCCCATCGTGTAGCGGCCGGAGTTGCGCAGCGGCTCGGCGACGAGGAGCAGTGCGACCAGCCAGGCGACCAGGAAGCCGATGGAGTAGAGGAAGCCGTCGTAGCCGAAGAGGGCGATGGCGCCGGCGATGCCGAGGAACGACGCGGCGGACATGTAGTCGCCGGAGATGGCGAGGCCGTTCTGGAAGCCGGTGAACTGGCGGCCGCCGGCGTAGAAGTCGGCGGCGCTCTTGGTCTGGCGGCCGGCCCATACCGTGATGAAGAGGGTGGCGACGACGAAGAGGCCGAACAGGGTGATGATGAGCGGCCGGTGCTCGCTCGCGTCACCGGCGGCGGCGAGGTGCGCCGTGGCCGCCGTGGTCAGCGCGGGGCTCATGCGTCGGCCTCCATACGGGACTTGATGGCCTCGGACTTCGGGTCGAGCTGCGTCGCGGCATGACGCGAGTAGAACCAGGCGATGAGGAAGGTGGTGGCGAACTGGGCGATGCCCAGGACGAGCGCCACGTTGATGTTGCCGAAGAGCTTGGTGCCCATGAAGCCGCCCGCGTAGTTGGACAGCAGGACGTACAGCAGGTACCAGGCGATGAACGCGATGGTCAGGGGGAAGGCGAAGGACCGGTGGGCACGGCGCAGTTCGCCGAACTCGGCGCTCTCCTGCACCTCGACGAACTCCTGTGTCGTGTGCCCTGTCCGGATCAGGCCCGTGCCGCCCTCGGGCGGTGGTGCATCGGTTGCCACGGAATCTCCTCGCGACGCGGCTGCGGTGGGTGGGGTGGACAAAGTGACCTCACTGGTGGGGGGTGATGGCGCTCGTCCCCCTGACAACGGCACGGATCGCATCACGACTCGGTTCGGCATCCGCCATTTCTTTTCCGAACACGTTGATACGAACGCATGATCGGCGCTAGCTTCACTCGTCATGTACCCGCTCATGTGCACCCGCGCAGGAGCGGCTCTCACGGATGATGTGGAGAACCCATGGCTCATCTGGGATCCAGACGGCAGCGCGCACTCGCCCTGCCCGTCGGACTGGCTCTCACGGCTACGCTCGGCTTCCTGCCCGGAGCGGCCGCCTCGGCCGCGCCGCTGGACGGTTCCGACACCCCGGTGGCGGTCGACACCACCGGTCCCAAGCTGTCGTACGTGGTCAACACCAAGGGTGGCCACGGCACGAGCGCTTCGGTGAAGCGGGCGATCGCCAAGGCCGGTGGCACGGTGGTGAAGGCGTACGACCAGATCGGGGTCATCGTCGTCCACTCGCAGAACCCGGACTTCGGCAAGCAGATACGCAAGGCCAAGGGTGTGGCCTCGGCGGGCGCGACCCGCACCTCTCCGCTCACTCCGGTCGGCATCACGGAGGAAGGCACCACGCAGAAGCTGTCCGCGGCCGAGGCCGCGAAGGCGGAGGCGGCGGCGGTGGCCGGCCAGGAGCCCCTGGAAGCCAACCAGTGGGACATCCGCGCCATCGGCGCCGACAAGGCCGCCCTGGTCAACGACGGCAGCTCGAAGGTCACCGTCGGCGTGATCGACACCGGTGTCGACGACACGCACCCGGACCTCGCGCCGAACTTCTCCAAGTCCCAGTCGGCCAACTGCGTCGGCGGCGTCGCGGACTCGTCCGAGGGCGCCTGGCGTCCGTACGCCGACGGCAGTGACCACGGCACGCACGTCGCCGGCACGATCGCCTCTCCGCGCAACGGACTCGGCGTCGCCGGCGTCGCGCCGGGCGTGAAGCTCGCGGGCATCAAGGTGAGCGAGCCGGGCACCAGCCTCTTCTTCACCGAGGCGGTCGTCTGCGGCTTCGTCTGGGCCGCCGAGCACGACATCGACGTGACGAACAACAGCTACTACGTCGACCCGTGGATGTTCAACTGCAAGGACGACCCGGACCAGAAGGCGCTGCTCGACGCCCTGACGCGCGCCACGAAGTACGCCGAGCGCAAGGGCGCCCTGAACGTCGCCGCGGCCGGCAACTCGAACTTCGACCTGTCGGCCGACGAGATCCTCGACGACTCCAGCCCGAACGACAGCACCCCCGGCGACCGGCTCATCGACCCGTCGGAGTGCCTCGACGTCCCGACGCAGCTGCCGGGTGTCATGACGGTCACCGCGACGGGTGACAAGAACGTCAAGTCGTACTACTCCAGTTACGGGTACGGCGTCGCCGACATCGCGGCGCCCGGTGGCGACAAGTGGCAGATCCCGGCCACGCCGGACGCCAACGGCCGGGTCCTGTCGACCGTCCTGAACGGCGGCTACGGCTACAAGCAGGGCACCTCGATGGCCACCCCGCACGTCGCCGGCGTTGCCGCGCTGCTCAAGAGCGCGCACCCGAAGGCGACCCCCGCGCAGCTTCAGCGCCTGCTGAAGAAGCAGGCGGACAACCCGGGCTGCCCGAGCCACGTCTACGACTCGGCCGGCAACTGGGTCGAGGCCACCACCTGCGAGGGAGACGAGAACTACAACGGCTACTACGGCGCCGGCGTGGTCGACGCGCTCGACGCCGTCGAGAAGTGACCGTCCGGGGCTCCGCCCACCTGCGAACGGAGATTTCATGACGCCGCACCGCACTGCGCGGTCCCGCCGTACCGTGGCCGTGTCCGCGGGCATGGCCATGACCGCCGCCCTCGCGTTCCTGCCCGGCACGGCGTCGGCCGACGCGCTGGGCGCGAAGGACGCCGCGTCGGCGGTGGCCGAGGCGGCGGGCACGCCGCTGAGCTACGTCGTCAACGTCCGCCCGGGCGGCGGCAACGCGGCCAAGGTGAAGAAGGCGATCACCGCGGCCGGGGGCACGATCGTCCATGCGTACGACCGGATCGGCGTGATCGTCGTCCACTCGTCGAACGACGACTTCGCGAAGACGATGCGCGGGGTCAGGGGTGTGCAGTCGGCGGGTGCGACCCGTACGGCGCCGCTGCCCGCCCAGTCGACGAAGGACGTCGGCACCCCCAGGGCGCTCACCGAGGCTCAGGCCGAGGCGGCGTCCGCGGACGCCGTCGCCGGTGAGGACCCGTTGCAGCCGTTGCAGTGGGACCTGCCCGCCATCAAGGCGGACAAGGCCCACGAGAAGACGCTCGGCAGCCGGAAGGTCACGGTGGCCGTGATCGACACGGGGGTCGACGACACCCACCCGGACATCGCGCCCAACTTCGACCGCGAGGCGTCCGTCAACTGCGTGACCGGCAAGCCCGACACGACGGACGGCGCCTGGCGCCCGTCGGCCGAGGAGAGCCCGCACGGCACGCACGTGGCGGGCGAGATAGCCGCCGCGAAGAACGGCGTCGGCGTCACCGGCGTCGCTCCGGGCGTCAGGGTCTCGGGCATCAAGGTGTCCACGCCGGCCGGGTTCTTCTACACCGAGTCGGTGGTCTGCGGCTTCATGTGGGCCGCCGAGCACGGCGTCGACGTGACGAACAACAGCTATTACACCGACCCGTGGATGTTCAACTGCGAGGACGACCCGGACCAGAAGGCGCTCGTCGACGCCATCGTCCGAGCCTCGCGGTACGCCGAGAAGAAGGGCGCGGTGAACGTCGCCGCGGCCGGCAACTCGAACTACGATCTCGCGGCGGACACGATCCATGACACGACGAGTCCGAACGACACCACTCCGGTGCCGCGCGACATCGACCCGTCCGAGTGCCTGGACGCCCCGACGCAGCTTCCGGGCGTCGTGACCGTGGCCTCGACGGGCGCCAAGGGTCTCAAGTCGTCGTTCTCCAACTACGGGCACGGTGTCATCGACATCGCGGCCCCGGGCGGCGACAGCACGGCGTACCAGAAGCCCGCTCCTCCCGCGACGAGCGGCCTGATCCTGGGTCCGGTTCCGGGCGGCAAGTGGGGCTACATGGCCGGTACGTCGATGGCCTCCCCGCACGTCGCGGGGGTGGCGGCGCTCCTCAAGAGCACGCACCCCCAGGCCTCGGCGAAGCGGATCAAGGCGCTGCTGGCGCGCCAGGCGGACGCGGCGCCGTGCACCGACCCGTACGACATCGACGGCGACGGCAAGGTCGACGCGGTGTGCGAGGGCGGCACGAACAACAACGGCTTCTACGGTGTCGGCATCGCCGACGCGCTGGACGCCGTGACCAAGAAGTAGGCACCGCGACGCGAGCGGGCCGCCCGGGACTCTTCCGGGCGGCCCGTTCTCGTGCGGCGGTCGCGGTCCCGCCGGGTGCGGTCACGGCTCGGCGCCGACCTTCGGCGCGATCACGGCTCGGCGCAGCACCCGCCGCGCGGTCACGGCTTGACGAGAACCTTCAGCGCGGTGCGCTCGTCCATCGCCCGGTAGCCGTCGGGCACGCCGTCCAGACCGACGGTGACGTCGAAGACCGGCGACGGGTCGACCGTTCCGTCCAGGACGTCCGGCAGCAGGTCGGGGATGTACGCGCGCACCGGGGCCACTCCCCCGCGCAGCGCGACGTTGCGGTCGAACAGCACGCTCAGGTCGAGGCCGGTGCCGCTGCCGTGCGGGACGCCGACGTAACCTATCGCGCCGCCGTCGCGGGCGATGCCGACGGCCGTGCGCATCGACTGCTCGGTGCCGACGGCCTCGATGACGGCGTGCGCGCCCTGTCCGCCGGTGAGTTCGCGTACGGCCGCGACCGCTGCCTCGCCGCGCTCGGCGACGATGTCGGTGGCGCCGAAGGTCTTGGCGATGTCGGTGCGCGCCCGGTGGCGGCCCAGCGCGATGATGCGCTCGGCGCCGAGCCGCCTGGCGGCCAGCACCCCGCACAGCCCGACCGCGCCGTCACCGACGACCGCGACCGTCGAGCCGCGCCGCACGCCCGCGCCGAGGGCGGCGTGGTGTCCGGTGCCCAGTACGTCGGAGAGGGCCAGCAGGCCGGTCAGCAGCCGGTCGTCGGAGGCCGCGGCGGCCGGGAGCTTGACCAGCGTGCCGTCGGCGAAGGGCACCCGCACGGCTTCGCCCTGGCCGCCGTCGGAGCCGACGGAGCCCCAGAAACCGCCCTGCGGACAGGAGGTCTGGAGCCCTTCGGCGCAGTACTCGCACGTGCCGTCGGACCATACGAAGGGCGCGACGACGAGATCGCCCGGGGCGAACCCGGCCACCCCGTGCCCGGCCTCCTCGACGACGCCGAGGAACTCGTGGCCGATGCGCTGTCCGGGCTGCCGGGCGGACTCGCCGCGGTACGCCCAGAGGTCACTGCCGCAGACGCAGGCGCGCAGCACACGGACGACCACGTCCGTGGGCTCCTGGATCCGCGGATCCGGCACCTCCTCCACGCGGATGTCGTGCGGGGCGTGGATGACGGTGGCGCGCATGAGTCGGTCCTCTGTGGTCAGACGGTGGTACGGCCCTCACCGTACGCCGCCTGCCAGCCCGGGGTCGCCTGCCGTACCAGCACGCCTGTGACCAGCAGGTACTGCGCGGCGATGTAGGTGAGCATGATCCAGAAGTCGGGGACGGGGAGTTGCGGCCACTCGGCCACGCCGGTGGCGATGAGCGTGTCGGAGAGCAGGAACAGCGCGCCGCCGAGGCCGGCGTACCGGCCGAGGCCGCCGGCGCGGAGCGCCATGGCCGTCAGCAGCAGGCTGTACCCGGCGACCGGTACGCGAAGGTCCGCGGGCAGGCCGGGCCACAGCAGGGCGACCGTGGTGAGGAGGGCGACGGCGTATCCGGCGCCGAGGAGCGCGGACGTCCTGGCTCCCGCGCGGGCGAAGAGCAGCAGGTAGCAGACGTGCCCGGCGGCGAAGGACCCCATGCCGGCGAGGAAGGCCCAGTCGGCGTCGGCGAGCAGCAGGACGTCGCCGCCCCAGCCGAAGAGCAGCGCGAGCGTCAGCAGGCGCGGCGCGCCGCGCAGGACGGCGTACGCGGCGAGCAGCGGCATCAGGAGCGGCTTGGCGATCAGGTGGCCGGCGTCGGCCCCGGCGAGCAGCGAGCCGAGGTCGGCAGTCGCCGCGACGGCGAACGCGGCGAGGACCCACCGGGCCCTCGCGTCGCCGGGGCGGCCGGTGGCCGGCCCGCTGCCGGCGGTGTCCGTGTCCGGGCCCGGCGCGGCCGTCGCCGCGGCGTCGGTGCGGGGGTCGCCCGGGGCGGTGGGGCTCACGCGGCCTGTCCCGCCGGGGCTTCCTGCGCCTGCCCGGTCACCGCGGCCTCCGCCGGGCGTTTCGGCTGCCAGCCGGGCCCGCGGAAGATCCGGCCGGCGCGCTCGCGCCACGTGGTGGCGGCCCGTACGTCGCGGGCGATGGCGGCGTACTCGTGGGTGGCGACGCGCAGCGGGTTGTACGTCTCGATGTTCTTGGTGAGGCCGTAGACGGGCCGCTCGGTCTCGGCCGCGAAGGAGCGGAAGAGCCGGTCCCAGACGATCAGGATGCCGCCGAAGTTCCGGTCGAGGTAGCCGCCCTGGGAGGCGTGGTGGACGCGGTGGTGGGACGGCGTGTTCAGCACGTACTCGAAGGGCCGCGGCAGCTTGCCGACCCGCTCGGTGTGCACCCAGAACTGGTAGACGAGGTTCGCGGAGGAGCAGAACGCGAGCGCGGCCGGGTGCACGCCGCAGACGATGAGCGGCAGGTAGAACGGCCAGACGGTGAGGCTCGTCCAGGGCTGGCGCAGCGCGGTGGTGAGGTTGAACCTGCGGCTGGAGTGGTGGACCACGTGGCAGGCCCAGAGGATGCGGATCACGTGGTGGCCGCGGTGGGACCAGTAGTAGAAGAAGTCCTGTGCGAGCAGCATCAGCGGGATCGTCCACCACAGGACCGGTACCCGGGCGGGCGTCAGCTCGTACACCGCCATGTAGATCGCGACGATCGGGATCTTCCACAGGAAGTCGAAGGCGATGCTGCCGAGCCCCATGCCGACGCTCGTCACGGCGTCCTTGGTCTCGTACCCGGCGGCGTCTTCGTCGGGATGGAGGCGGTAGCTCACGATTTCGATCACGGTGAGCAGGACGAAGGCGGGTATCGACCACAGCACGACATCGGGCAGGTTCGGCATGCCCGCACGATAGAGGCCGGACGGGCGCTCGGCTAGGGGTTGTTACCGACAAGTATGTGAGACGGCTTGTCAGGGAGGTGCGCCTGCGGCCGGCGGCCCCCGGCGCCCCGGCGCGCGGCCGGTTCGCACGCGCGCCGGGGTGACGCGCCGGCAGGTCGTCGTCCCGGAGCGTGCCCGGGCGGCCGATGCGTCACCCCCGAACGGGGTGGGTGCGCCGCCGGGTCACCAGACGCGCACCGAGCCGCCCTGCGCGAAGGCCGGGCTCGTCGCGGCGGGCGGGACATCGGAAGGCGGGAGCGGCTCGGCGATCTCCTCGACCAGCGGGCCGGACTGCGCCGCCAGCCGGTCCAGGAGGCCGAGGTCGAACCCATACACGCGGGCCGCGTTCCCGCCCACCATGGCCGCGACCTGCTCCCTGGGCAGTCCCGCGTACGCGATCCGCAGGCCCTCGCGGGAGTACGGAGCCGTCCCCTCGTCGTGCGGGTAGTCGCTGCCCCACATGATCTTGTCGAGGCCGATCCGGTGGCGCAGCGGCACCTCGTGAGGCGCATGAAGCCGGCGCCGACGTAGCAGTGGTCGCGCCAGACCTCGCCGGGGCTGCTGCCCATCGAGTCCGCGAGCCCCGCGCCGAACTTCGACTCGGCGGTGGACGCGCGGGTCGCCGCCGCCACCAGCCGGGAGTGGTAGTAGTCGAGCATCTCGAGCACGCCCGGTATCCAGCCCGACCCCTGTTCGGTGAGGACCAGCTTCAGACCGGGATGCCGCCGGAACGCCCCGCCGAACGTCAGGTGCCACAGGGCGCGGTGGGAGAACCACGTCGTCTCCACCATGAAGACGGCGCGGGCCGCCGGTTCGTCGCCCAGCGGCGGGGAGGCCGACCCGCCGTGGTGGTTGACGGGCACGTCCAACTCCTCGCAGACCGCCCATATCGGGTCGTATGTGCGCGAGTAGAGCTCGGGGACGCCCGAACCCGGTGGCGCGCCGGGCAGCAGGATTCCGCCGGTGAGGCCGGCCGCCCTGGCGCGGCGGATCTCCCGTACCGCCTCCTCCACGTCGTTGAGGAGGATCTGCGCGACGCCCGCCCGCCGTCCCGGCGCCGCGTCGCAGAAGTCCGTGAGCCACCGGTTGTGGGCCCGCAGGCCCGCCCAGCGCTGTTCGTACTCCGCCGGGGACGGCGCGGGGGCCGTCAGCGAGGCGCTGAGGAAGAAGGGCGGAATGGTGTTCGGGAAGACGACCTCCGCCACGATGCCGTCCGCCTCCAGCTCCCCCAGTCGGCGGGCGGAGTTCCAGTTGCGGTCGGCGGTGTCGGCGAGGAGGTCCTCGTACGGGTTGACGTACGTCGCGGCCCAGGCGTCGAAGTCGTCGTGGTGGCGCTTCTCCAAGTACGGCCTGTAGTCCGGGAGATCGGCCCCGGCGTGGCAGTCGGCCGAGATGACGGTGTAGCGCTCCCCGGTCACGGCGCGACCCCCAGCGCCGCGAAGTCGTGGCCGGTCCGCGCGCCGTACCGTACGCGTGCCATGTCGTACCGCCCTTCGTCGGGGGAAGACCTGTGACACCGTTGCACCGGCGCCGATGAAGGTGAAAGGGCCGCGCACGTACGGGATTCGGGGGCTCCGATGCCACGCGGCACACGCGCCTCGGGCGCCACGGGCGGCAGCGCCGGACCGCGCGCCCCGCGCACCGCGCTGACCCGCGACGAGGTGCTGGACGCGGCGGCCGCCCTCGTCAGGGAGCACGGGCCGGCGGCGCTCACCATGCGCAGGCTCGCCGCCGGGCTCGGTACGGCGGTGACGTCCATCTGGCACGTCGGCAACCGCGAGTCGCTCCTCGACGCCCTGGTGGAGCGGACCGTCGAGGAGATGGGCGCCGTCCGCCCGGCCGGCCGCACCCCGGCCGCGCGCATCGTCTCCGCCGCCCGCAGCCTGCGCCGCGAGCTGCTCGAACGCCCCCACCTGATCGCGATGGTCCACGAACGCGGCCTCACCGAGCGGATGTTCCTGCCCGCCCAGCGCGCCCTCGTGCGCGAGACGCACGCCGCGGGTCTGCGCGGGGCGAGGGCCGCGGAGGCCGTACGGGCGGTCCAGTACCAGGTCGTGGGGTACGTCCTCGTGGAGCGCAACCGCGCACGCGCCCCCGAGCAGCACCCGGGCCGGGAGGAGCTGTGGGACGCGCGGAACGCGGAGCACGACCCGACGCTGGCGCGCGCGCCGGCCCGGCCCGCCGATCCCGAACGCCTCTTCGTCAACTCCGTGCGGGCTCTGGTGGAGGGTCTGCTCACCCGGGCGGGCGGGGCTGTCAGTGGGGGCCCGTATCCTCAGTGACCATGCTCGAAGACCAATCGACAGCAGCGCCGTGGCCGACCGCCTACCCGAAGGGGTACGCGGTCGTCGACGTGGAGACCACCGGGCTCGCGCGCGACGACCGGATAATCTCCGCTGCCGTCTACCGGCTGGACTACCGGGGGAACGTCGAGGACCACTGGTACACGCTCGTCAACCCCGAGCGCGACCCCGGCCCCGTCTGGATCCACGGCCTGACGAGCGATGTGCTGACGGGCGCCCCGCTGTTCCCGGACATCGCCGCCGAACTGTCGGAGCGGCTCGACGGCCGGGTGCTCGTCGCGCACAACGCGATGTTCGACTGGTCGATGATCGCCCGGGAGTACGCACGGGCCGCCCGCACCGCGCCGGTTCAGCAGCGGCTGTGCACGATCGCGCTCTCCAAGGAGCTGCGCCTGCCGCTGCCCAACCACAAGCTGGAGTCGCTGGCCGCGCACTTCGGCGTCGTGCAGCAGCGCGCGCACCACGCCCTCGACGACGCGCGCGTCCTGGCCGAGGCGTTCCGCCCGAGCCTGCACGCGGCGGCGCAGGGCGGCGTGCGGCTGCCGTTGCTGGAGTGCCTGCCGCTCACGGAGTGGTCCGACTCGCCGGTGACGCCGCGGGTGGGCCATCAGGCGGCGTACCGGGGCGGCGGGGGCAGCTGGCGTCCGTCGCGGAAGCGGCCGGCGTGCCCGTACCCGAACCCTGGACGGTACGAACCGGGCAAACTGCTCAAGCAGGGCATGCGGGTGGCCTTCTCCGGCGACACGTCGGTCGACCGCGAGCTGCTGGAGGACCGCGCGGTCGAGGCGGGCCTGCACGTCGCGACGAGTGTGTCCCGGCTCACCAGCCTGCTCGTCACCAACGATCCCGACTCGGCCACGTCCAAGACCGTCAAGGCCAAGTCCTTCGGCACCCCCGTCGTCGACGAGGCCGCCTTCACGCAGTTGCTGCGGGACGTGGCTCCGGCGGGCTGACGAGAACCGGGCCAGGCACGGCAGACGGGTGATTGGCACGCGACTCGCCCGCCGCCCGCTCGCCCTGCCGCCGCCCGCCGTCCCACCCTGTGGCGCATGGCACGTTGCGAGGTATGCGGAAACGACTACGGCATGTCCTTCGAGGTGCACGCGCAGGGCGCGGTGCACGTCTTCGACTGCTTCTCCTGCGCCATCCACCGGATGGCGCCCATCTGCGAGCACTGCCGGGTGCAGATCCTGGGCCAGGGCGTCGAGGTCGACGGCCACTGGTACTGCGGCGCCCACTGTTCGCGCGCGGAGGGGAAGGTGGGCATCGTCGACAAGGTCTGAGGCGGCGGCCGGACACCGGCCCGCCCCGGCGGGCGACCCACCCGCCGGGGACCGCCGCGCGCCAGGTAACGTCAAGGACGTGTACCGCTTCCTGTTGTCCCGGCAGTGGGTGATCCTCACCCTCCTGATGCTCGCTCTCATCCCCACGATGGTCGAGCTGGGCTTCTGGCAGCTGCACCGGCACGAGCACCGGGTCGCGCAGAACGAGCTGATCTCGGGCAACCTGCGGGCCGAGCCGCTGCCCGTCGGCGACATCACCTCCCCCGGACACACCGTCCCGCGCGCCGACTACTGGCGCCGGGTGACCGCCACCGGCAGGTACGACACCGCGCACGAGGTCGTCGTCCGCCGCCGCACCGACGCCGACGACCAGGTCGGCTTCCACGTCCTCACCCCACTCGTCATGGACGACGGCCGTGCGGTCCTCGTCAACCGGGGCTGGGTCCCGTTCGGCGCGGACCAGCAGGCGTTCCCCGAGGTTCCGGCCGCGCCGAAGGGCGAAGTCACCGTCACCGGACGCCTCAAGGCCGACGAGACGACGGGCGGCACCGGCATCAAGGACCTGAGCGGTCTGCCGCCCCGGCAGGTCATGCTGATCAACAGCGAACAGCGGGCCGAGGCGCTCGGGCGGCCGGTCCTCGGCGGCTACATCGAGCTGACGGAGCCGGTCCCGGCCGGACCGAAGCCGCAGCTCGTGCCCGACCCCGACGCCGACTCGATCGGCCCGCACATGGCGTACGCCGTGCAGTGGTGGCTGTTCGCCGCGGCCGTGCCGGTCGGCTGGGTCGTCCTCGTACGCCGCGAACTGCGCGACCGCGCCGAGGCGGCGCGGGCCGCCGGAGGGACGCCCGCCGAACCGGCCACCGCCGACGTCTGAGCCGGTCCGCCGCCGCGCCGCCCGGGGCCGCTTAACGCCGCACCGGCGCGGGAACACGAGTTCTCGTGACCCAACGCATCGAGGACTACGCGCTCATCGGGGACCTCCAGACAGCCGCACTGGTCGGCAAGGACGGTTCCATCGACTGGCTCTGCCTGCCCCGCTTCGACTCGGCGGCGTGCTTCGCCGCGCTGCTCGGCGACGAGGAGAACGGCCACTGGCGCGTGGCCCCGGCCGGCGCGGGTGCCTGCGCGCGGCGCTCGTACCGGGGTGACAGCCTGATCCTCGACACGGTCTGGGAGACCCGGTCCGGCTCGGTCAAGGTCACCGATTTCATGCCGCAGCGCGACGAGGCCCCCGACGTCGTACGGATCGTGGAGGGCCTCTCGGGCGAGGTGACCATGCGCTCCACGCTCCGGCTGCGCTTCGACTACGGCAACATCGTGCCGTGGATGCGCCGCACGGCCGGCCACCGGGTGGCCGTCGCCGGACCCGACTCCGCCTGGCTGCGCACCGAGCCGGCGGACTGGGTGAAGACCTGGGGCCAGCAGTACACGACCTACTCGTCGTTCACGGTGGCCGAGGGCGAAAAGGTGGCATTCGTCCTGACCTGGCATCCGTCGCACGAGCAGGAGCCGCCCCCCACCGACCCGTACGAGGGCCTTGAACACAGCCTCCAGGACTGGCAGGAGTGGGCCTCCCGGTGCCGGTACCGGGGCCCGTACCGGGAAGCCGTGCTGCGCTCGCTCATCACCCTCAAGGCGCTGACCTACGCACCGACCGGCGGCATCGTCGCCGCCCCCACGACCTCGCTGCCGGAGGAGATCGGCGGCGTCCGCAACTGGGACTACCGCTACTGCTGGCTGCGCGACTCCACCCTGACCCTCGGCGCGCTCGTCGCGGCCGGCTACATCGACGAGGCCGCCGCCTGGCGCGACTGGCTGCTGCGGGCGGTCGCGGGCAACCCGGCCGACCTCCAGATCATGTACGGCCTGTCCGGCGAGCGCCGGCTGCCCGAGACGGAACTGCCGTGGCTGAAGGGGTACGAGGGGTCCGCCCCCGTCCGCACCGGCAACGCGGCCGTCAAACAGCTCCAGCTCGACGTGTACGGCGAGGTCATCGACTCGCTCTACCTGGCCAGGGCGTGGGGCCTGCGGCCCAAGCCGCACGCGTGGAACCTCCAGCTGAGCCTCCTCGGTTTCCTGGAGGCAAACTGGCGGGAGCCGGACGAGGGCCTGTGGGAGGTCAGGGGTCCTCGCCGGCACTTCGTGCACTCCAAGGTGATGACGTGGGTCGCCGCCGACCGCGCCGTACGCGCCCTGGAGGAGAACCCGGCGCTGCGCGGCGACGCGGACCGGTGGCGGGCGATGCGCGACGAGGTGCACCGGGAGGTCTGCGAGAAGGGGTACGACCCCGAGCGCAACACCTTCACGCAGTACTACGGCTCCACCGAGCTGGACGCCGCCACGCTCCTCATCCCCCGCGTCGGCTTCCTGCCGCCGGACGATCCCCGGGTCGTCGGGACGGTGGAGGCGGTACGGTCCGAGCTGAGCCACGGCGGTTTCATCCGCCGCTACAGCACCGACGGCCTCACCGTGGACGGCCTGCCCGGCGACGAGGGGACCTTTTTGGCCTGCTCGTACTGGCTCGTCGACGCGCTGCGGATGACCGGGCGGGTGAAGGAGGCCCGGGAGCTGTTCGAGCGGCTGCTGACCCTGCGCAACGACGTGGGACTGCTCGCCGAGGAGTACGACCCGTCCTCCGGGCGGCAGCTCGGGAACTTCCCGCAGGCATTCAGTCATATCGGACTTGTGGGGTCCGCGCTCGCCCTCGACGGGGACGGGGAGCAGACGGCAGGATGGGCCCATGGATCTTGAACTGAAGGACCGGGTGTACGTCGTGACCGGGGCGAGCCGCGGGCTCGGCCACGCCTCGGCGCGGCAGTTGACGGCGGAGGGCGCGAAGGTCGTCCTGAGCGGCCGGGACGAGAAGGCGGTGGGGGACGCCGCCGCCGAACTCGGGCCGAACGCGGTCGGCGTCGCCGCGGACAACGCCGACCCCGAGTCTGCGCAGCGCCTGATCGCCGCCGCCCGAGCGCACTTCGGCCGCTTCGACGGCATCCTGATCAGCGTCGGCGGCCCGGCCCCCGGCGTGGCGGCCGACAACACCGACGAGCAGTGGCAGGCGGCCTTCGACGCCGTCTTCCTCGGCGCGGTACGCCTGGCCCGCGCGGCGGCGGCCGAGCTGTCCGAGGGCGGCGTGATCGGCTTCGTGCTCTCCGGGTCGGTCCACGAACCGATCCACGGCCTCACGATCTCCAACGGCCTGCGCCCGGGCCTGGCCGGCTTCGCGAAGTCCCTCTCCGACGACCTCGGCCCGCGGGGCATCCGGGTGGTGGGCCTGCTGCCGGCCCGCATCGACACGGACCGGGTGCGTCAGCTCGACGCGCTGTCCGGCGACGCGGAGGCCGCCCGCGCGGCCAACGAGGCGAACATCCCGCTGCGGCGCTACGGCAGGCCGGACGAGTTCGGCAGGACGGCCGCGTTCCTCCTGTCCCCGGCTGCGTCGTACCTGACCGGCGTCATGCTGCCGGTGGACGGCGGCGCACGCCACGGCTTCTGATCCGTCCGGAGACGTCCGCGTACGCAGGCGTACGCACGCGCGGGCCGGACGGGACCGGCCCGCGAGCCCGTCCGGTCGCGCCTCAACTCACGCGCCGCGCCCCGTGCTTGACCTCCCTCAGGCGGACCTCCGCCGGGAGCGACTCCAGCGAGGCCGATTCACGCGCGCGGGTCAGCGCCCCGTGCGTGAACCCGGCCAGCGTCCCGGCCGGCTCGGCGTGCGGCGCGAGGAGCAGCGCCGCGCGCGCCCGGGGCGCGTCGCGCCGGCCGGTCAGTCTCACGTGCGCCCGCTCCACGCCGTCCAGCGTCCCCGCGTCGTCCGCCATGACGTTCTCCAGCGCCCGCCCCCGCAGCACCGCGCCGTCGCCGTCCCGGCTGTCGACCAGCACCTCGGCGAGCCGGTGCCGGCGGAGCTGGGCGAGCAGCCACCACAGGGCGAGCAGGACCAGTACGGCCAGGGCGGCGATGACCACCGGCCACCACCACCCGGAGTCCCGCCACCGCGTCCGGTCCGCGTCGCTGAGCAGCACGTCGTCCCGGCCGTCGAAGGGCCACCACGACGGTACGGACATCCCGAGCCCGGTGGCGAGCACCCCGCCGCCGACGGCGAGCAGCACCAGCCCCGCCAGCCCGAGCAGGACACGGTTGACCTTCTTGGGCATCGCTCCGTCACCTCTTCTTGGCCGGCCGGCCGACACGCACGGACAGACCCGGCCGGTGGGCGAGCCCGAGCTGCTGGATCCCGTGGGCGAACACCGCTTCCAGATCGGCCTGTACGTCGTCGAGTTCCCGGAAGTGGGACACCGCGCGCGCCCGCACTCTGGAGCGGCCCACCGCCACCCGCACGGACTGCACGCCGGACACCTCCATGGCCCGGTCGCGCAGCATCATCGCGGCGGCCCGCCGGTCGAGCCCGGCCCGTACGTCGGCCGACGTGCGCCGCATGGGCAGGATCGCGCGCAGCCCCGGGGTGAGGGCGAGGAGCAGCAGCCACAGGCCGAGCGCCGCCGCGACGCCCGCGCCGACGAGCACCCAGACGTCGTCCAGGGGCCGCGTCGCGAGGCCGTCCGCGAGCTCGCGCCGCCACCGCATCGCGGGGTGGCCGGCCCGGACCGCCGCGACGTCGTACAGCAGCAGACCGGCGCCGCCGAGTGTCAGCAGGGCGACGAGCGCGGCCGGCACCCGGCGGGCGGACCAGAAACGTCCGGCCCGTCCGCCGTCCTCCTCTTCCCGGAGGGTGGGCACCCTGTCGTGCGCGGCGGACGCGCCGGACGCTCCCGGCCCGTCCTGTTCGCGCCCTAGGACGGGAAGCCGCTGCGTACGGCCGCTGTCGCCGCTGTCGGGTTCGCTCACCTGATCCTCCCCCGCTTCCCGTGCGGCGCCTGCGAGGAGTGCAGCCGCTCGACGTGGACCGCCACCTCGGACACCTCCATGCCCGCCAGCGCGCTGACGCCGTGGGAGACACCCCGGCGTACCGCGCCGCACTGACCGCCGATGTCGGAGGGGTAGCCGAGTTCCAGCACGACCCGCACCCGCGCCCTGTCGTGGTGCACGGTCACCGTGGCGTGCGGCGCCCTGCCGCCTTCCGGCGTCTTCCCGAGCGCCTCGCGCGCCGACTGCGCGGCGATCTTCGCGACGACCCGGTCGGCGATCCGGGTCGCGCCGCGCTCGGCGGCCTCGACCTGACCGGTGGCCATCGCGGGGATCACCTCGGCCGGCCGCCGCGCTCACCCACGCGGAAGAAGTCGCCTGGTTCCAGGTCGCCGTCGGCGAACTTGCCCACTACGAAGCCGATCGCGCCCAAGGCCGCCACCAGCAGAAATGCTCCGAACCCGCCGAAGTACCCGGCGAATCCGAGCGCCATACCGGCCACAAGGCCGATTACCGCCATGCTCATCCTGCTGCTCCCTCTACTGGAGACGTGGCTCCGGCTCGTCCTCTTCCTCGTCGGGCAGCTTCACGTCGCTGACCGCGATGTTGACCTCGACGACTTCGAGGCCCGTCATGCGTTCCACGGCGGACACGACGTTCTCCCGTACCGAGCGGGCGACGTCGGAGATGGAGACGCCGTACTCGACGACGATCTCCAGGTCCAGCGCCGTCTGCACCTCGCCGACCTCGGCCTTGACGCCCCGGGTGACCGACTTCGCTCCGCCCGGCACCCGGTCGCGGACGGCCCCGAAGGTGCGGGAGAGTCCGCTGCCCATGGCGTGCACGCCCATCACGTCGCGGGCGGCGAGGCCGGCGATCTTCTCGACCACGCCGTCGGCGATGGTCGTACGTCCGCGGGAGGAAGGATCGCCGCCGCCCCGCTTCGTCATGGAGGTCTTCCGAGCCCCCTCGCCGGGCGTGCCCTTGTCGGGATGGTCCGGCCGGTTCCGCGTGGTGTCAGTCATATCCGTTCGTCCCCTTTCGGGCGGTACTGGACTCCATTGCCCAGATTAGGGCCGGTTGCCCGATCTCGCGCCGGGGATGCGGCAGGCTGGAGCAATGGCACCTGACGGAATGACCCGGGCAGTACGGCAACGACTCGGCCTGGGCAGACTGCTGCCCCTGGGCGAGGCGTCGGACGGCGCGTGGCTCGCGGAGAAGGCGGCCGACGCGGTTCTGCGGCAGGCGACGGCGGGCACGGCCGGCGTGCGGCTGGGATCGCTGCGCATCGGGCTCGCCGACCCGGACGCGGCGGTGGAACCCGCCGTTCCGCCGCCGCCGGGCGCGCTGCCGCCCGGTCCGCTGCGCATCGACGCGGAACTGACGGCCACGGCGGGCGGCGAGCCGCTGCCGCACCGGGCGGAGCGGCTGCGCCTCGCGCTGCGCGAGGCGGCGTCGGCCCGGCTGGGACTCGCGGTCACGGCCGTGCACCTGCGGGTGACGGACCTTGTGGAGGCGGATCAGGAACTCGCGGGCACTCCCCCGGACGGGGGAACCGGCGGCGGGCCCGAGGAGAGCGGGCGCGCGGAAGGCGGCACGGAAGCGGGCGGCCCCTACGAAAAGGGCGGCGGTACGGGTACGACGGACGCGGAGTCCGGCGGCGGCCAGGCGCCGACGGACGAGGGCGCCGACGGGGCGCAGGAGCGCGGCAGGGCCGAGCGCGCGGCGGCGGCCGCCGCGGCCGTGCCGGGCGTGGCGCGCCTGACCCGTGTGCTCGGCGCCCCGGTCCACGTCGACGACGGCCACGTACGCGTCGAGGTGGCGACGGCGGCGGGCCACCGCGCGCTCGCGGTGGCGATCGCCGTGCGCAAGGCGGTCGCGGCGTCCCTGGGCGGACGGTCCACGGTGACCGTCCTGGTGACCCGGGTGGAATGAGCCGGCCGGCGCGACGGTCGCCGCACCGGCCGGCGGAGGCTGGAGGCGTCAGTCGCCGAGGCCGGCGAGGTCGCGGAGCCTGCGGGCCTGCGCCGCGCGCTCGGCGACGCGCTGGTCCTCGTACGTGCGCGAGGACGCGCCCTGGAGCAGCGCCTTGGTCTCGATCACCGCGTCGCGCGGGGCGGCCAGCAGCGCGGCCGCCAGGTCCTGGACCGCGCCGTCGAGTTCTCCGGCGGGCACGACGAGGTTGGCGAGGCCGACGCGCTCGGCCTCCGCCGCGTGGACGAAGCGTCCGGTGGCGCAGATCTCCAGCGCACGCGCGTAACCGACGAGGCTGGTCAGCGGGTGCGTACCGGTGAGGTCGGGGACGAGACCGAGGCTGGTCTCGCGCATGGCGAACTGCACGTCCTCGGCGACGACCCGCAGGTCGCAGGCGAGAGCGAGCTGGAAACCGGCGCCGATGGCATGGCCCTGTACGGCGGCGATGGTCACGAGGTCGCTGCGCCGCCACCAGGTGAACGCTTCCTGGTATTCGGCGATGACCGCGTCGAGGTCTTCGTCGGAGCCGCGTGCCAGGTCAAGGAAGGAGGGCTCACCGTCGAAGCCCTCGGGGCTGAACGCCTGCCGGTCCAGGCCGGCGGAGAAGGACTTGCCCTCGCCGCGCAGCACCACGACCCGCACGTTGCCAGGCAGAGACCGTCCGGCTTCTGTCAACGCCCGCCACAGAGCGGGAGACTGGGCGTTGCGCTTTGCCGCATTGGTCAGGGTCACCGTGGCAACGGCGTCCTCGACGGTGAGTCGTACGCCGTCCTTGTCGAGCACAGAGTCGAGCGAAGCCATGTGGCGCCTCCGGTCCGGGTGGCAGTCGTGCCGTCATCAAGTGACTGCACAGTAACCACCCGGGCGATCCTGCGATCGACCGGGTGGCCACCGCCCGAAAACGATGGGCCGGGCCCGCCCGAGGCGGTCAGGCCGTAGTGGCCTTCTTGCCTCGTGTCGCCCCGCCGCGTCCCCGCAGCGTGACGCCGGACTCGCTGAGCATCCGGTGTACGAATCCGTAGGAGCGGCCGGTCTCTTCGGCCAACGCCCGGATGCTCGCACCGGAGTCGTACTTCTTCTTCAGGTCTGCCGCGAGCTTGTCGCGCGCGGCGCCGGTTACCCGGCTGCCCTTCTTCAGAGTCTCGGCCACCCGTGCCTCCTCAAGGAAGTGCGCTCTGGACTCTCATGATCACCCCTTCCCGGCTTCCTGGCCACCCATTCGGCAAGGTCCGTACAACAACGTTCGGCCGCCGGGAACGGCCCGCGGGGCTCACGGCGCGCGCTCGCGCGGTTTCCCCGTCGTACGTTTCGGCGGGCCCCGGGGGGAATGGCCAGGTCAGCGCCGGTAAACGATCAGCGGAACGCGAAGGGCCCGCCCCACGGGGGGCGGGCCGCGCTCCGGTGCATGACACGCCGGGGTACGAGAGCCACTCACTCAGATGAAGGATCACCGGTAAGCCGAATGATCCAGCGGGAGGGATCCGGCCCGGGGCCGGGGCGCCCGGTCAGGCCAGGGCGACGAGGTCCTTGTAGTCCGGGCCCCACAGGTCCTCCACGCCGTCGGGCAGCAGGATGATCCGCTCCGGCTCCAGCGCGTCGACCGCTCCCTCGTCGTGGGTGACGAGGATGACCGCGCCCTTGTACGTGCGCAGGGCGCCGAGGATCTCCTCGCGGCTGGCCGGGTCGAGGTTGTTCGTCGGCTCGTCGAGGAGCAGGACGTTGGCGGACGAGACGACGAGGGTCGCCAGCGCCAGCCGGGTCTTCTCGCCGCCGGACAGCACTCCGGCCGGCTTGTCGACGTCGTCGCCGGTGAAGAGGAAGGAGCCGAGCGTCTTGCGGACCGCGACCAGGTCGAGGTCGGGCGCCGCCGAGCGCATGTTCTCCAGGACGGAGCGCTCGGGGTCCAGGGTCTCGTGCTCCTGGGCGTAGTAGCCCAGCTTGAGGCCGTGGCCCGGGATGACTTCGCCGGTGTCGGGCTTCTCGGCGCCGCCGAGCAGCCGCAGGAGGGTCGTCTTGCCCGCGCCGTTGAGGCCGAGGATGACGACGCGCGACCCCTTGTCGATGGCCAGGTTGACGTCGGTGAAGATCTCCAGCGAGCCGTACGACTTCGACAGGCCCTCCGCCATCAGCGGGGTCTTGCCGCAGGGCGCGGGGTCCGGGAAGCGCAGCTTGGCGACCTTGTCGGACACGCGCACCGCTTCGAGGCCGGAGAGCAGCCGCTCGGCGCGCTTGGCCATGTTCTGCGCGGCGACGGTCTTGGTAGCCTTGGCGCGCATCTTGTCGGCCTGCGAGTTGAGGGCCGACGCCTTCTTCTCGGCGTTCTGGCGCTCGCGCTTGCGGCGCTTCTCGTCGGCCTCGCGCTGCTGCTGGTAGAGCTTCCAGCCCATGTTGTAGACGTCGATCTGCGACCGGTTGGCGTCCAGGTAGAAGACCTTGTTGACGACCGTTTCGACGAGGTCGACGTCGTGGGAGATCACGATGAAGCCGCCGCGGTAGTTCTTCAGGTAGTCGCGGAGCCAGACGATGGAGTCGGCGTCGAGGTGGTTCGTGGGCTCGTCGAGGAGCAGGGTGTCGGCGTCCGAGAAGAGGATGCGGGCCAGCTCGACACGGCGGCGCTGACCACCGGAGAGCGTGTGCAGGGGCTGGCCGAGCACACGGTCGGGCAGGCCGAGCGCGGCGGCGATGGTGGCGGCCTCGGCCTCGGCGGCGTAACCGCCCTTGGTCAGGAACTCCGTCTCCAGGCGCTCGTACTTCTTCATCGCCTTCTCGCGGGTGGCGCCCTGTCCGTTCGACATGCGCTCCTCGTTCTCGCGCATCTTGCGCAGAACCGCGTCGAGGTCGCGGGCGGACAGGATGCGGTCGCGGGCGAGGACGTCGAGGTCGCCGGTGCGCGGGTCCTGCGGGAGGTAGCCGACCTCGCCGGAGCGGGTGATGGTGCCGCCCGCCGGGGTGCCCTCGCCGGCGAGGCACTTGGTGAGGGTCGTCTTGCCCGCTCCGTTGCGGCCGACGAGGCCGATGCGGTCGCCCTTGGCGATGCGGAAGGAAGCGGACTCGATGAGGAGGCGGGCGCCGGCGCGCAGCTCGATGCCGGAGGCGGTGATCAAGGGGAAAACTCCAGGGCGGTATGGACGGCGGAAGGGACGGGCGGGGAAATCTTCGACGCCGTCTAATGCACAAGGAGAGTTGCCATAGACCCAGTCTAACGGTCGCCCGCAACTGCTTTTCTGGCGCGGGCGTTGCCGCCCGGCGGGGCGTTGCCCAGGGGGGTGCGGTCGGGCGCCATCCGGCCGAGATCGTCGACGGCGACGAGTTCGGCGGTCCAGGGGGCGGTGGCGCCGCAGGGCTGGGCGACCAGCAGCGCGCCGCCGGTACGGGCCGTGCGGCGCGGTTCGAAGGCGCAGCCGCGCCGGGCGGGCAGCACCCAGCGCAGGTCGCCGTCGAGCGTGCGGTAGGCCGCGATGCGCTGCGGGGTGACGACGGCGAGCATTCCGGCGGCGGGGTCGAGGGGGTGCAGCACCCCGGCGGCACGGGCCGGGCCGCCGGCCGCCAGCCACGAGGAGAGGCCGGGGACGGCGCGGTGCCAGTGGACGGTGCGGCCGGTGGTGCGGGCGGTGTCGGTGACCAGGCCGTCGCTCCAGAGCGCGAAGGCGTGGCCGGGAGCGGGCCGCAGGGCGAGCGGGCGGCGTCCCGCGCGGGTGTGCGTCCAGTGCCGCCGGCCGCTGGCCCCGTCGTACGCCTCGACCGCCCGGTCCCTGATCCGCAGGGCCGGATCGGGGCGGGCCGCGCGGGTGTGGGCGGTGAGCCGGTCGCCGTACGGGGCGCTCCTGGCCTGGTGGGCGGCGGTGACCAGGGGCAGGGCGAGGGCGGCGGCGAGCAGGCTGCCGGCGATGCGCCGCGCGCGGCGGCGGCGCCGGGCGGGGGCGGGGAGCGCGGCGCTCGGGGCCGGGGCGGCGGAACTGCTGATGCCACCGGCCGGCGCGGCCGTTGACGTGCTGGCAGTCACGATTCCCCCTTGCGGCGCCGCCCATGGGTCAGGGACAGAACGTAGTCGTGGGCGCCGGGGGCGGGCGGACGGGCCCGGCCGACACGGCGGGGCGGGGGCGCCGCGTCCCCCGTTCGGCCGCGCGCCGGCGGAAGTGGCGTTGTCGGTGGCCGGTGGAAGACTGAGACGCACGTCACCTTTCGGCGTGCGTGACGCACGCGAAGCATTCGACGGGCCGCCTGACGAGAGGACGGGGTGATCGGCATGGCCGGTGCACCGAGCATGTACCCGACGGTTCTGTACAAGGACGCCAAGGCGGCCATCGCGCTCCTGAAGGACGCCTTCGGCTTCCGGGAGGTGGCGCTCTACGAGAGCGAGGGCGGTTACGTGGAGCACGCGGAGCTGGCGTACGGCAACGGAGCGGTGATGGTGGGGGCGCACGGCCGCAGGGGCGTCTTCGCCGAGGCCATGGCGGGCGCGGGACCGGTGGGGGTGTACGTGGTGGTCGACGACGTGGATGCGCACCACGCGCGCGCGGTCGAGCATGGCGTGGAGATCATGATGCCGCCGACCGACCAGGACTACGGCTCCCGGGACTACATGGCCCGGGACCGCGAGGGCAACGTCTGGAGCTTCGGCACGTACACCCCTGCGCTCGGCGGCTGACCCGGCGACCGCGGCGCAGCGCTAGACGCCGCCGGTGTGGACCTGGAAGGCCGCCCGGCGCACGGCCTTCGCGAGGGCCGGGTCCGGGTGGGCCGCCGCAAGGGCCACCAGGACCTGGACCGTGCGCGGGTGGCCGATCGCCTGGACCTCCTCCAGGAGCGCCGGCACGGTCGACTGCACCGCGGCGTCGAGGTGGCGTACGAGCAGCTGTGTCTCGCCGTGGTCCGCGACGGCCGCGGCGGTGTCCACCCACAGCCACGTCGACTCCTCGCGGGTGAGGACCTCGTGGGCGTCCTCGGGGTCGGCGCCCTCGTACTCCGCGAGCCACAGCAGGGCGTAGGGGCGCAGCGAGCTGTCGTCGGCGGCTGCCCGTACTCCGGACTCCGCCGGGGCCCCGACCACCCGCAGCGCGTCGAAGGCCAGTCCGCGCAGCAGCGCGTCCTCGCCCCTGGCCGCTTCGAGCAGCTCGGTCACGGCGCTGGAGACCGTACGGGCGGCGAGCCAGGCGCGGTACTCGGCGCGGGCGGGACCCGGCGTCAGGCGGGCGCAGCCGCGCAGCATGTCCTCGGCGGACTGCTCGATGTTGCCCGCCGGGCTCTGCGCCGCGACGCAGATCTGTTCCAGCTTGACCCACACCGCCCAGTTGCCGAGGGCGGTGAGCGTGGCGAGTCCCGGGCCGAGGGTCAGGGCGCCGACGGCGGCCTGGCCCTCCAGGGCCCAGTCGAGGAGGAGCGGCAGGGAGACGGCGGGCTCGGCGTCGGCCGCCGGCAGCGGCTGCGGGCCGTACGGCACCTCGCAGCGCTCCTCGCGCAGTTCGGCGACGCGCTGTTCGAGCAGGTCGAGCAGGGCGGGCACCTGCACAGGTCCGGCGGAGAGCTGGAGGAGGGAGAGCACCTGGGGAACGGCTTCCACGACCTCGGCGACGGCGGTCGCGGCGATGCCCTCGGGCGCGGGGTGGACGATCGACCACGCGTCGAAGAGGGCGACCCAGCCGCGCAGCACGGCCGCGTCGTCACGGTCCCAGGCACGCAGCCGCCAGCCGGGGCGGGTGCGGTCGCCGTGGAGTTCGATCAGGCCCGCGAGTCTCGCCCTGTCCCACGCCGCGCGGACCTGGGACGGAGTCAGGCCGAGTTCGGCCGCGGCCTGTTGGACGGCGGCGGCCGACAGTGCGCCGTCCCGGCCGGGCTCCACGCGGGACGCCGCGCCGCGCGGCGACGGGGAGGCCCAGCGCGCGACCCGTACGGCGTCGGCGAGTACGGCCCTGGCCTGACGGGCCAGTTCCGTGGGCGGCGGGGTGCCCTCGGGGGGCCTCGGGGCCGGGCGGGTGCGCCGCGGTGTCACGGCCTGGTGTCCGCCCTGGGAAGCCGGGGGGAGGGCGGTGGCGAGCGGTCGCGGGCGGACAAGTCGGAGCCTGGAGTCGCGCGGGGTACGGGACGTCACGGAGAGCAGTCTCGCCGTTCACGCCCCGAAAGCCCAAACGGAATCGAACTTGCCGTTCGTGGACGGCGTCTGGCCGGAACCTTTCCCCGGCGGACGGGCCGGATATTCCGGGCGGCGGCGGTGGGGCGGGCTACATCAGCGGCGTCAGGAAGCGGCGCAGGACCTCTTCGTAGACGGCCGGGGCGGCGTTCCACATGGCGGCGTGCGGCGCGTGCGGGGTGGGATGGAGGACGACCAGTCCCGGGAGCCGTCCGGCCAGTTCCCGCGACGGCTGCCACGGGGCCACGGTGTCGTCCGGGCCGTGGAGGACGAGCGTCGGCACCCGCAGCCCGCCGGGGCCCGCCGCTTCGGCCAGCCGGTCGCCGTGCACGCCCGTGCGGCCCTGTACGGCCCTGACTGCGAGCGGGAGCAGTGCGCGGGGGGTGCGGCGGGCGACGGCCAGGGCCCGCACGGTGGCCTGCCAGTCGAGTACCGGCGAGTCGAGGACGAGGCCGCTGACCCGGTCGCGGAGCGGGGAGCGCACCGCCGCGTGCACGGCCATGGCCCCGCCCGTGGACCAGCCGTGCAGGACGACGCGCTCGGCGCCGCCGCGGACGGCGAACCGGACGGCGGCGTCCACGTCGCGCCATTCCGAGTCGCCGAGGTGCCCGAGACCGCCGGGGGGCCTCGGGGCGCCCGCGTCGCCCCGGTAGGCGAGGCCGAGGACGGGCAGCTGCTGGGACCGCAGGAAGGGCATGAGGTTCATGCCGTGGGCGCGCGTGGCGCCGAGGCCGTGGACGGTGATCACCCAGGTGCTGCGGGCGCCCGGCAGGAACCAGGCGGGCAGGGGGCCGAGCTCGCCGGGGATCTCCACGTCGATGTGGTCGACGCCGAGGGCGGTGCGCGGGTCGCCGGCGTACACCTGCGGGGTGAGCCGCACCCGGGCGCCGGCGGCGAGGGCCCCGTGGCTGACGCGTTCCAGGCGGCGTACGACGGTGTCGGGGGTGTGCGGGACGCCCGCCAGGACGGGGCCGACGACGGCGTGGACGCCGGGGCCCTCGATGCCGTACGTGCCGGGGCGCAGGGACGCCAGGCAGCGGGTCAGGGTGATCCGGCCGTCGGCCGCCGCGTGCACGGTCAGCCGGGGGTCGGACGGCAGCGGCCTGCCGGCCGACGCCCTGAGCGCGGCGCCGCCGGCGTAGCGGCCGGCCGCGACCGCCGCCGCGCCGGCGCCGAGGAGTGAGGTGACGGCCGCTGCCGTCGCTGTAGCCGGGCGCACCGCTCCAGTGTCCGCATCAGGGGGGCGCGGGGCCAGTGGGCGGGGCCGGACGGTCGCGTGTCGTGTCGCCGGCGTCAGCCGCGCTGGCCGTAGCCGCGCAGTTTCTCCTGCGCTTCGGCGAGCTGCCCGGGCGTGAGCAGGGACGGTTCGAGGCCCGGCACCGCGCTCGCGGTGAGCCAGACCCGGCACATCCACTCCAGCTGCGCGGTGCGGTCGTACGCCTGGTCGAGGGTGTCGCCGTAGGTGATCGTCCCGTGGTTGCGCAGCAGGCACCCGGAGCGGTCTTGCAGGGCCCGGAGCATGTGGTCGGCCAGTTCCGGCGAGCCGTACGTCGCGTACGGGGCGGTGCGGACGGGGCCGCCGAGCGCGCCGGCCATGTAGTGCACGAGGGGCAGCTCGGACACCAGGGTGGAGGCGGCGGTGGCGTGCACGGCGTGCGTGTGGACGACGGCGGAGGCCGGCGTGTTCCGGTAGACCGCGAGGTGCAGCGGCAGCTCGCTGGTGGGGGTGAGTCCGCCGAGCACCCGCTCGCCGTCGAGGTCGACGGCGAGGACGTCCTCCGGCCGCAGCCGTTCGTACGGGACTCCGCTCGGGGTGACGAGGACGAGCCCGCCCACGCGTACGGAGACGTTTCCGGAGGTGCCGACCACCAGCCCCTCCCGCACGGTCCTGCGCGCGGTGGCCACCAGCTCGCCCCACGCCTGTTCGATCAGTTCCGGCCGCTGCGCATCCCTGTCGGTCATGCGGGAGATCCTGCCAGCGCGGTCGCGGCAGGTGACCGGAATCTCTTCCACCGGTCTTTCGGCCGCTTCTGGAGACCGGCGGGGACGGCGGAGCCCCTGGAATGCCCGGTTCGACGCCTTCCGGACCAGAAGCGGAATGTCTGGGAGCCGGTTCGGGTCACCACACCGCCGGGCCCAGTTCACCTTCCGTTCACCCAGGTTGCCTACGTTCCACGTGCCACTGACGTCAAACGATTGCCTGGGTAAATGGAACACATCACCTTGCTGCTCGCGATTGTGATCGTGACAGCTCTCGTGTTCGATTTCACGAACGGTTTCCACGACACCGCGAACGCGATGGCGACCACCATCTCGACCGGTGCCCTGAAGCCCAAGACGGCGGTGGCCATGTCCGCCGTGCTCAACCTGGTCGGCGCGTTCCTGTCCGTGGAGGTCGCCAAGACGATCTCCAGCGGCATCGTGACCGAAGAGGGCATCACACCCGAAGTGATCTTCGCGGCGCTGGTCGGCGCCATCCTGTGGAACCTGCTGACGTGGCTGATCGGCCTGCCGTCCAGTTCCTCCCACGCCCTGATGGGCGGCCTGGTCGGCGCCACCGTCGCGTCGGTCGGCTTCGGCGGCGTCAACGGCGGCACCGTCGTCACCAAGGTGCTGATCCCGGCGATCGCCGCCCCGCTCGTCGCCGGTCTCGCCGCGTACCTCGCCTCCCGGCTGACGTACCGCATCGGCCGCAACGCCGACCCGAAGGCGACCGCGAAGGGCTACCGCGCCGGTCAGATCACCTCGGCGGGCCTGGTCTCGCTGGCCCACGGCACGAACGACGCGCAGAAGACGATGGGCATCATCACGCTGGCGCTCGTCGCCGGCGGCATCCTCGCCCCCGGCTCGAACCCCCCGCTGTGGGTCATCGTGTCCGCCGGCGTCGCGATCGCGCTGGGCACCTACCTCGGCGGCTGGCGCATCATCCGCACCATGGGCAAGGGCCTGACCGACCTCCAGCCGCAGCAGGGCTTCGCCGCCCAGACCGGCGCGGCCAGCGTCATCCTCGCCTCCTCGAACCTCGGCTTCTCCCTGTCGACCACCCACTCGTGCTCCGGCGCGGTGATGGGCGCGGGCCTGGGCCGCAAGGGCGGCGTGGTCCGCTGGTCCACCGCCACCCGGATGTTCGTCGCCTGGGGCCTGACGCTCCCGGCCGCCGGTCTGGTCGCCGCGGGCTCGGAGTACGTGACCAAGCAGGGCGACTGGGGTGTCGCGGCCGTGGCCGCCTTCCTCATCGGCTCGTGCGTCGCGATCTGGTTCATCTCCCGCCGTCAGGTGGTCGACCACACCAACGTCAACGACGTGGACGTGGAGGACGAGCCCGCGGGCGTCGTGACCACCGCCATGGCGGCCGTCAGCGTGCCGCCCACGGCCGGCGCCCTCGCCGCCGAGGACCTCAAGACCGCCATCCCGGCCCAGGCCGGCAGCTCCGCGGAGCCGGCCAGCCCGGCCGCGGTGTAAGGACAGGGACACAGCAGCATGAAGATCGACTGGGCAGCACTCGGCTCCGTGTTCGGCGTCAGCCTCCTGGCGACCGTCGCACTGGTGGGCCTGTTCACCCTCGGCATCGTGGGCCTCTCCAAGCAGGAGAGCGCCTCCGCCCAGGGCGGCGGCTCCGCCGCCCTGGCCCGCACCGGCGCGTACGCCTGCTTCGCGCTGTGCGCGGCGGCCGTGGCGTTCGGCATCTACCTGATCGTCGTCTGACGCGCCGCCCGAATCCGGGCGAACCAGCACAGAGACCGCCCCGTCCCCGGCCCCTCGCGGCCGTCGGCGGGGCGGTCTCTGTGTGCCTCAGCACACTCTCCCGTCGCAGGTCAACGGCAAGTTGACGGCGTTCGCGGAGCGTGGTGGACTTCCCGAGCCGAAATACGGCGGCACGAGAGGAAGCCCGGTGCGAAACCGGCGCGGTCCCGCCACTGTGACCGGGGAGCACGACCCCCCGGAAGCCAGGAACTCTCACCGCCGGTCACGTCGAACCAGGGCGCGGACCCTGAGTGAGGACATACCGCCATGCCTGGCTGCCGTTCCGTCATACCTGTGAGTACACGCACGACAGCGCTTCGAGGCGCATCGGCCGGCTGAGCCATGCGTGCCGATCGCATCTTCGCGTACGGCGCCACCGCCGGCCTGCTCGGCGACCTCGTTCTCGGTGATCCACGCCGGGGCCATCCGGTCGCCGCGTTCGGGCGGGCGGCGGGCGCCGTCGAGTCCCTGCTGTGGCGCGACCACCGCGGGTGGGGCGCGGTGCACACCCTGGTGTGCGCCGGAGGCGCCGCCGGAGCCGCCGTGCTCGCCTCCCGGGCCGTACGCCGCTCCCCCGCCGCCTCCGTCGCCCTGACCGCCGCGGCCACCTGGGCCGTCCTCGGCGGTACGTCCCTGGGCCGCGAGGCCAGGGCGGTGGGCGGCGCCCTGGCGGCCGGGGACGTCGAGACCGCCCGCGAACGCCTCCCCCACCTGTGCGGGCGGGACCCGCAGTCCCTGGACGCCCAGCAGATCGCCCGCGCCGTCGTCGAGTCGGTCGCCGAGAACACCTCGGACGCGGTGGTCGGCGCGCTCGTGTGGGGCGCCGTGGGCGGAGTGCCGGGGCTCGTGGCCTTCCGCGCCGTGAACACGCTCGACGCCATGGTGGGCCACAAGTCCCCGAGGCACCTGCGCTACGGCTGGGCCTCGGCCCGCCTCGACGACGTGGCCGGCTGGCCCGGCGCGCGGCTGACGGCCGCCCTCGCGGCGCTCGCGGCCGTACGCGGCGGCGACCCGCGCGGGGCGCTGCGGGCCTGGCGCGCGGACGCCGCCAAGCACCCGAGCCCCAACGCGGGCCCGGTGGAGGCCGCGTTCGCCGGGGCGCTCGGCGTACGGCTCGGCGGGACGCTCTCGTACGCGGGCCGCGTCGAGCACCGGCCCGTGCTCAACGCCGACGGGCGGCCCGTCGGCGTACCCGACATCGAGCGGGCGGCGCGGCTTTCGCGCCGCGTGGGGGTGCTCGCGCTGGCGGCGGCCGCCGGGGGGCGGCTGGCGCTCGGTGCGCTCGGGCGCCGCGCACGAGGTGGCACACGTACCGGAAGGAAGCACGCATGAGCGATGGACTGGGGGGCGGCCTGCTCGTCGCCGGGACGACGTCCGACGCGGGCAAGAGCGTGGTGACGGCGGGGATCTGCCGGTGGCTCGTGCGCCGGGGGGTGAAGGTCGCGCCGTTCAAGGCGCAGAACATGTCGCTGAACTCGTTCGTGACCCGCGAGGGCGCGGAGATCGGCCGGGCCCAGGCCATGCAGGCGCAGGCCGCGCGGGTCGAGCCGACGGCGCTCATGAACCCCGTGCTGCTCAAGCCGGGCAGTGACCGCAGCAGCCAGGTGGTGCTGCTGGGCAGGCCGGTGGGCGAGATGAGCGCGCGCGGCTACCACGGGGGCAGGCAGGAAGCGCTGCTCGGCACCGTGACGGACTGCCTGCGGGAGTTGCGGGGCACGTATGACGCCGTGATCTGCGAGGGGGCGGGCAGTCCGGCCGAGATCAATCTGCGGCGTACCGACATCGTGAACATGGGCATCGCGCGAGCGGCCCGGTTCCCGGTGCTCGTCGTCGGCGACATCGACCGGGGAGGGGTGTTCGCCTCCTTCTTCGGCACGACGGCGCTGCTGAGCCGGGAGGACCAGGAACTGGTGGCCGGCTACCTGGTCAACAAGTTCCGCGGCGACGTCTCGCTGCTGGAGCCCGGGCTCGACATGCTGGAGGGCCTGACGGGACGGCGTACGTACGGTGTGCTGCCTTACGCGCACGGCCTCGGCATCGACGAGGAGGACGGGCTGCGCGTGTCGCTGCGCGGCGCCGTACGGGAGTCGGTCGTCGCGCCGCCCGTCGGGGACGACGTGCTGCGGGTCGCCGTGTGCGCGGTGCCGCTCATGTCCAACTTCACCGACGTGGACGCGCTGGCCGCCGAACCGGGCGTCGTGGTGCGGTTCGTGGACCGGCCCGATGAGCTCGTCGACGCCGACCTGGTCGTGGTGCCCGGCACGCGCGGCACGGTGAAGGCCCTGGAGTGGCTGCGCGAGCGCGGGCTCGCCGCCGCGCTGGCGCGGCGGGCGGCCGAGGGCCGTCCCGTGCTGGGCATCTGCGGCGGTTTCCAGCTGCTGGGCGAGCGCATCGAGGACGACGTCGAGTCGAAGGCCGGGATCGTGGACGGGCTCGGACTGCTGCCCGTGCGCGTGCGGTTCGCCGTCGAGAAGACGCTGGCGCGGCCCGTCGGCAGCGCCCTCGGCGAGAGCGTCGAGGGGTACGAAATCCACCACGGGGTCGCCGACGTGGTGGAGGGCGAGCCGTTCCTCGACGGGTGCCGGGTGGGTTCCGTCTGGGGTACGCACTGGCACGGTTCGCTGGAGAGCGACGCGTTCCGGCGCGCGTTCCTGCGCGAGGTGGCCGCCGCCGCGGGGCGCCGCTTCGTACCGGCGCCGGACACCTCGTTCGGGACACTGCGCGAGGAGCAGCTGGACCGCCTCGGCGACCTGATCGAAGAACACGCGGATACGGACGCGCTGCTGCGGCTCATCGAGTCGGGCGCGCCCTCAGGACTTCCCTTCATCGCACCTGGAGCGCCCGCATGAGCACTGAGACCGAGAGCACCGAAGGCACGGAGAGCGGCCACACCGTGCTGCTGCTGTCCACCGCCGACACGGACCTGCTGGCGGCGCGCGCCTGCGGCGCCCCGTACCGGATCGGCAACCCGACCCGCATCGACGCGGCGCAGGACCTGCCCGCGCTCGTCGAGGGCGCGTCCGTGGCCGTCGTGCGGCTGCTGGGCGGCAAGCGCGCCTGGGAGGACGGGCTCGCCGCCCTGCGGGCGTCCGGGATCCCGACGGTGCTGCTGGGCGGCGAGAGCGTGCCCGACGCCGAGCTGATGGCCGAGTCGTCCGTGCCGGCCGGTGTCGTCGCGGAGGCGCTGCGCTACCTCGTCGAGGGCGGGCCGGAGAACCTGGCCGAGCTGGCCAGGTTCCTGTCGGACACCGTGCTGCTGACGGGCATCGGTTTCGCCGAACCGCGGAAGATGCCCGAGTGGGGCGTGCACGGGACGCGTGCGTACGACGACCGTCGTCCCACGGTGGGCGTGCTGTTCTACCGGGCGCACGAGCTGTCGGGCAACACCGCGTTCGTCGACGTGCTGTGCGAGCAGATCGAGGCGAAGGGCGCGAACGCGCTTCCCGTGTACTGCGGTTCCCTGCGCAGCGCCGATCCGGAGCTGTACGCGGAGCTGGGGAAGGCCGACGCGCTGATCGCGACCGTTCTCGCGGCGGGCGGCACGCGCGCGAGCGACGCGTCGGCCGGCGGGGACGAGGAGGCGTGGGACATCGGCGCGCTCGCGGACCTGGACGTGCCGGTGCTGCAAGGACTGTGCCTCACCTCGTCGCGCGCCGCCTGGGAGGCGTCCGACGCGGCGCTGTCGCCGATGGACGCGGCGATGCAGGTGGCCATTCCCGAGTTCGACGGGCGGCTCATCACGGTGCCGTTCTCCTTCAAGGAGCAGGACGGCGAGGGCGCGGCCGGCGTTCCCGTGTACGTCGCCGACCCCGAGCGCGCCGCACGCGTCGCCGGCATCGCCGTGCGCCACGCCCGGCTGGCGCACAAGCCGAACGCGCAGAAGCGGCTCGCGCTCGTGTTCACGGCGTACCCGACGAAGCACTCGCGCGTCGGCAACGCGGTGGGGCTCGACACCCCGGCGTCGGCGGTACGGGTGCTGGACGCCCTGCGCGACGCCGGATACGCGGTCGAGGGCCACCCGGACAACGGTGACGAGCTGATCCACCGGCTCATCAACGCCGGTGGCCACGACGTGGAATGGCTGACCGAGGAGCAGCTCGCCGCCGCGCCCGCGCGCGTGCCGCTCGCCGACTACCGGGCGTGGTTCGACCGGCTGGAGCCGGAGCTGCGCGACGGGATGCTGGAGCACTGGGGCGAGGCGCCCGGGCAGTTGTACGTCGACGGCGACGACATCGTGCTCGCGTCGCTCCAGTTCGGCAACGTCGTCGTGATGATCCAGCCGCCGCGCGGCTTCGGGGAGAACCCGATCGCGATCTACCACGACCCCGACATGCCGCCGTCGCACCACTACATGGCGGCGTACCGCTGGCTGGAGAACAGCTTCGGGGCGGACGCGATCGTGCACATGGGCAAGCACGGGACGATGGAGTGGCTGCCGGGCAAGGGCCTCGGCCTGTCGGCGGGCTGCGGCCCCGACGCCGTCCTGGGCGAACTGCCGCTGATCTACCCGTTCATCGTGAACGACCCCGGTGAGGGCACGCAGGCCAAGCGGCGCGGGCACGCCACGGTCGTGGACCACCTGGTGCCGCCGATGGCGCGGGCGGACACGTACGGCGACCTGGCGAAGCTGGAGCAACTGCTCGACGAGTACGCGCTGGTGAGCGATCTCGACCCGGCGAAGGCGCCCGCCGTGCGGGCGCAGATCTGGACGCTGGTGACGGCGGCCCAGCTCCATCACGACCTGCACCTCGACGAGCAGCCGGACGACGACGACTTCGACGAGTTCGTCATGCACATCGACGGCTACCTGTGCGAGATCAAGGACGTGCAGATCCGCGACGGGCTGCACATCCTGGGCGGCGGTCCGGAGGCCGAGGCGCGGGTCAACCTCGTGCTGGCCGTGCTGCGGGCCTCGCAGGTGTGGGGCGGCAAGGCCAACGCCCTGCCGGGGCTGCGCGCCTGCCTGGCCGAGCACTTCGGGCTCGTCGAGAAGGAGCTGCTGGGCGAGCCGGGCGCACCGGTCAAGGTGGCGGACGGGCTGACGGCGCTGGTGGACGGTCCGGCGCGTACCGGCGCGGACGCGATCGACCTGCTGGAACAGCTGTGCCGGCGGCTCGCGGAGGGCATGGAGGAGCGGCGCTGGGACGCGGCCGAGGCCGCCGGTCTGGTGACCGAGGTCCTGGGCGTCGGACTGCCGGCCGCCGAGGCGGTGCTGCGGTTCGCGTGCGACGAAGTGGTGCCGAGGCTGGCCCGTACGACGGACGAGATCGGCAACATCCTGCACGCGCTGGACGGCGGTTACGTCCCCGCCGGGCCTTCCGGGTCGCCGACCCGCGGGCTGGTCAACGTACTGCCGACCGGGCGCAACTTCTACTCCGTCGACCCCAAGGCGATTCCTTCGCGGCTGTCGTGGGAGGTGGGGCAGGCGCTGGCCGACTCGCTGGTGGCGCGGTACCTGGCGGACACCGGCGACTACCCGAAGTCGGTGGGCCTGACGGTCTGGGGCACCTCCGCCATGCGCACCCAGGGCGACGACATCGCGGAGATCCTGGCGCTGCTGGGCTGCCGTCCGGTGTGGGACGACGCCTCGCGCCGGGTGACCGGCTTCGAGGTCGTGCCGCTGGACGAGCTGGGACGGCCGCGCATCGACGTGACCGTGCGCATCTCCGGCTTCTTCCGGGACGCCTTCCCGCACGTGGTGGGGCTCATCGACGACGCGGTGCGCGCGGTGGCCGAGCTGGACGAGCCCGCCGACCGCAACTTCGTACGGGCGCACGCGGACGAGGACACGGCCGAGCACGGCGACCGGCGGCGCGCCACGGCCCGTATCTTCGGTTCGAAGCCGGGGGCGTACGGGGCCGGTCTGCTGCCGCTGATCGACGCGCGGAACTGGCGCTCGGACGCGGACCTGGCGGAGGTGTACGCGGTGTGGGGCGGCTACGCGTACGGGCGCGGGCTGGAGGGGAAGGCCGCGCGCGGGGACATGGAGACGGCGTTCCGGCGGATCGCGGTGGCGGCGAAGAACGTCGACACCCGCGAGCACGACCTGGTCGACGCGGACGACTACTTCCAGTACCACGGCGGCATGGTCGCCATGGTGCGGCACCTGACGGGCGACTCCCCCGAGGCGTACGTGGGCGACAGCGCGACGCCCGACCAGGTCAAGACCCGGACGCTCGGCGAGGAGACGCACCGCGTCTTCCGCGCGCGCGTGGTCAACCCCCGGTGGATGGCGGCGATGCGCAGGCACGGCTACAAGGGCGCCTTCGAGATGGCCGCCACCGTCGACTACCTCTTCGGGTACGACGCGACGGCGGGTGTGGTCGACGACTGGATGTACGAGAAGTTGTCGAGCGAGTACGTCTTCGACCCGGAGAACCGGGACTTCATGAAGAAGTCCAACCCGTGGGCGCTGCGCGGCATCACGGAGCGGCTGCTGGAGGCGGCCGAGCGGGGCCTGTGGGCGGAGCCGGACGCGGACACCCTGGAGCGGCTGCGGGCCACGTACCTGGAGCTCGAAGGCGACCTGGAAGGGGACGACGCGTGAGCGGGCCGCAGTGCGTTCCGGGTGCCCTGAACCAGCTTGAAGTGGAGGCTTCCTCTTGAGTACGCCGTACCCCTTTACCGCCATCGTCGGGCAGGACGACCTGCGGCTCGGGCTGTTGCTCAACGCCGTCTCACCCGCCGTCGGCGGTGTGCTCGTGCGCGGCGAGAAGGGCACCGCCAAGTCGACCGCCGTGCGGGCCCTGGCGGCTCTGATGCCGGAGGTCGCGGTGGTCGCCGGGTGCCGGTTCTCCTGCGACCCGGGCTCCCCCGATCCGGCGTGCCCGGACGGGCCGCACGAGGCCGGGGAACCAGGGGCGGCGCGCAGCGCCTCGCGTGAGGGTGGTGGCGGGCGACGGGCGGGCGTGTCGCGGCCGGCGCGGACGGTCGAGCTGCCCGTCGGCGCCTCCGAGGACCGGCTCGTCGGCGCGCTCGACATCGAGCGGGCGCTGTCCGAGGGCGTCAAGGCGTTCGAGCCGGGTCTGCTGGCCGACGCCCACCGCGGGATCCTGTACGTCGACGAGGTCAACCTGCTGCACGACCACCTGGTCGACCTGCTGCTCGACGCCGCCGCGATGGGCGCGTCGTACGTCGAGCGCGAGGGCGTGTCCGTGCGGCACGCCGCGCGGTTCCTGCTCGTCGGCACCATGAACCCCGAAGAGGGCGAGCTGCGGCCGCAGTTGCTCGACCGGTTCGGGCTGACCGTGGAGGTGTCCGCGTCCCGGGACACCGATCAGCGGGTGGAGGTCGTACGGCGCAGGCTCGCGTACGACGACGACCCCGCCGCGTTCGCCGCGAAGTGGGCCGGGGAGGAGGCGGCGCTGCGGGCCCGGATCGTGGCCGCGCGGGCGCTGCTGCCCGAGGTGCGGCTCGGGGACGGGGCGCTGCGGCAGATCGCGGCCACGTGCGCCGCGTTCGAGGTCGACGGGATGCGCGCGGACATCGTGATGGCCCGTACGGCGACCGCGCTGGCGGCCTGGGCCGGGCGCACCGACGTACTCGCCGAGGACGTACGGCAGGCCGCGCTGCTCGCGCTGCCGCACCGGCGGCGGCGCAACCCCTTCGACGCGCCGGGGCTCGACGAGGACAAGCTTGACGACACGCTGGAGCAGAACAGCGGGTCGGACGACGACGAGCCCGATCCGGACGGTCCTGGTGGGGGCGGGCAGCCGCCGCAGGGAGACGACGGTCCGGACTCGCCGTCCCAGGGCGAGGCCGATCAGGGCGACACTCCCGCCGAGCCCGAGGCCGGAGAAGGGCAGCAGGCTCCTGCCGGGTCCGGCGGCGAGCAGGCGGCGGCGCGGGCCGGGGAGGCGTTCCGCACGAAGACGCTGAGCGTCCCGGGTCTGGGCGAGGGGGCGGCCGGGCGCCGTTCCCGTGCCCGTACCGAGCACGGTCGTACGACCGGGGCCCGCCGGCCGCGGGGCGCGCTCACCAAGCTGCACCTGGCGGCGACGGTGCAGGCCGCCGCCCCGCATCAGCGGGCGCGCGGGCGCAGCGGGCCGGGTCTCGTGGTGCGGCGGGACGATCTGCGGCAGGCGACGCGGGAGGGGCGCGAGGGGAACCTGGTGCTGTTCGTGGTGGACGCGTCCGGTTCGATGGCCGCGCGGCAGCGGATGAGCGCCGTCAAGGGCGCCGTGCTGTCGCTGCTGCTGGACGCGTACCAGCGGCGGGACAAGGTCGGGATGGTCACGTTCCGGGGGAAGGACGCGGAGCTCGTGCTGCCGCCGACCTCGTCCGTCGACGCGGCGGCCGTCCGGCTGGAGACGCTGCCCACGGGCGGCCGTACGCCGCTGTCCGCCGGGCTGCTGAAGGCGCACGACGTGCTGCGGGTGGAGCGGCTGCGGGACCCCTCGCGGCGGCCGCTGCTCGTGGTCGTGACCGACGGGCGGGCGACGGGCGGGCCGGAGCCGGTGGCTCTGGCGGCGCGCGCGGCCCGGCTGCACGAGGTTGAGGGCGTCGCCTCGGTGGTCGTGGACTGCGAGTCGGGGCCGGTACGGCTCGGCCTCGCGGGCGACCTGGCGCGCGAGCTGGGCGGTACGGCCGTCACGCTCGACGAACTGCGGGCCGACAGCATCGCCGGGCTGGTCAAGGACGTACGGGAAACCAACAGGAGGGCGGCCTGATGCCGCAGGGACAGCCGAGCGTCGTACCGGACGACGGACTCACCACGCGCCAGCGCCGCAACCGGCCGCTGGTCGTCGTGCACACGGGGATCGGTAAGGGCAAGTCGACCGCCGCCTTCGGGCTGGCGCTGCGCGCCTGGAACCAGGGGTGGCCGATCGGGGTGTTCCAGTTCGTCAAGTCGGCGAAGTGGAAGGTCGGCGAGGAGAACGCGCTGAAGGTGCTGGGCGCGAGCGGCGAGGGCGGGTCCGTCGCCTGGCACAAGATGGGCGAGGGCTGGTCCTGGGTCCAGCGCGACGCGCAGCTCGACAACGAGGCGGCGGCGCGCGAGGGGTGGGAGCAGGTCAAGCGGGACCTGGCGGCCGAGACGTACAAGCTGTACGTGCTCGACGAGTTCGCGTACCCCATGCACTGGGGCTGGGTGGACACCGACGAGGTGGTCGAGGTGCTGCGGGACCGGCCGGGGACCCAGCACGTCGTGATCACCGGGCGCAACGCTCCGGAGAAGCTCGTCGGGGCCGCCGACCTGGTGACGGACATGTCGAAGGTCAAGCACCCGATGGACGCGGGCCAGAAGGGGCAGCGGGGCATCGAGTGGTAGCACGTCTCGTCGTCGCCGCTCCGTCGTCGGGCAGTGGGAAGACCACGGTCGCGACCGGGCTGATGGCTGCCTTCACGGCGGCCGGGCTCGCCGTGTCGCCGCACAAGGTGGGGCCCGACTACATCGATCCGGGGTACCACGCGCTCGCCACCGGCCGGCCCGGCCGGAACCTGGACGCGTACCTGTGCGGTACGGAGCTGATCGCGCCGCTCTTCGCGCACGGCGCGGCCGGGTGCGACCTGGCCGTCGTCGAGGGCGTGATGGGGATGTACGACGGGGCTTCCGGGCACGGGGAGCTGGCGTCCACCGCCCAGGTCGCGAAGCTGCTGCGGGCGCCCGTGGTGGTGGTCGTCGACGCGTCGTCGCAGTCGCGGTCCGTGGCGGCGCTGGTGCACGGCTTCGCGTCCTGGGACCCCGAGGTGCGGATCGGCGGCGTGATCCTGAACAAGGTGGGGTCCGCGCGCCACGAGGAGCTGCTGCGGGAGGCCCTGGACGAGTCCGGCGTACCGGTGCTGGGCGCGCTGCGGCGCGAGCGGCAGGTACGGACGCCCTCCCGGCACCTGGGTCTCGTGCCGGTCGCCGAGCGGCGCGCGGAGGCCGTCGACGCGGTCGCGGCGCTCGCGGAGCAGGTGCGGGCGGGCTGCGACCTGGAGGCGTTGCTGGCCCTGGCGCGCGGTGCGCCGGAGCTCGGCGTGGCGGCGTGGGACCCGGCGGCGCCGGCCGTCGTGCCGGGGCGCCCGGTGGTCGCCGTCGCGTCCGGGCCCGCGTTCACCTTCTCGTACGCCGAGCACGGCGAGTTGCTCGCCGCCGCCGGCGCGGAGGTCGTGCCGTTCGACCCGCTCCGGGACGAGGCGCTGCCGCCGGGGACCCGTGGTCTCGTCGTCGGGGGCGGGTTCCCCGAGGTGTACGCCCCGGAGCTGTCCGGCAACGAGCCGTTGCGCGACGCCGTCGCGCGCCTGGCCCGGTCGGGGGCGCCCGTCGCCGCGGAGTGCGCCGGGCTGCTGTATCTGTCGCGGTCCCTCGACGGGCAGCCCATGTGCGGGGTGCTCGACGCCGAGGCGCGGATGTCGGAGCGGCTGACGCTGGGGTACCGCGAGGCGGTCGCCGTGTCGGACAGTTCGCTGGCGGCCACCGGAACGCGGCTGCGCGGGCACGAGTTCCACCGGACCGTGATCGAGCCCGGTGCGGGCGCGGCTCCCGCGTGGGGGATGCGCCTGCCGGAGCGGCGGGTCGAGGGGTTCGTACAACTGGGTGTGCATGCGAGTTATCTGCATACCCACTGGGCTGCCGAGCCAGGGATGGCCATGAGATTTGTCGAGAGGTGTGCGGGATGAGCGGGTTGAGTGGCGTGGAGGGTCCGGGCACCAGGCTGACCGGTGTCGGAGTCGGGCCCGGTGATCCCGAGCTGGTGACCGTCAAGGGCGTCAACGCCCTGCGGGACGCGGCCGTTGTCGTCGTACCGGTGATGGACAGCGGTGAGCGCGGGCGGGCCGAGGCGACCGTGCTGCACTACGTCGACGCGGCGAAGGTCGTCCGGGTCGTCTTCGCGCTCAACGAGCGCGAGGACCGGGCGCGGCGCGAAGCCGCCTGGGACGCGGCGGGCTCGCGCGTGGCCGAACTCCTGCGGGAGCACGGCTCGGTGGCGTTCGCGACGATCGGCGACCCCAACGTCTACTCGACGTTCACGTACCTCGCGCAGACCATCGCCGAACTGGTGCCGGGGACGGAGGTGGTGACCGTGCCGGGCATCACCGCCATGCAGGACCTCGCCGCCCGCAGCGGGGCCGTGCTCACGGAGGGCACGGAACCGCTGACGCTCGTACCCGTGACGGCCGGGGCGGCTGTGCTGAAGGAGGCGCTGGAGGGCCCGGGGACCGTCGTGGCGTACAAGTTCGGGCGGCTCGCGGGCGAGGTGGCGACCGCGCTGCGGGAGACCGGGCGGACCGGGGACGCGGTGTGGGGCTCGGCGCTCGGGCTGCCCGAGGAGTCGATCCGGCCCGCCGCCGAGCTGGCGGAGGGCGGGTCCCTGCCGTACCTCTCCACGCTGATCGCGCCCCCGCGGCGCGACGGCGGTCGCGGGGGAAAGTTGTGAGTTCAGCCCGCGACGCCCACCACGAGCCAGACGAACGCCACGCCCGCGACCGTGCACAGCAGTGTCGAGCGGGCGGGGTGGTCGTGGTGGGCCTCGGGCAGGATTTCGGCGGCCGCGAGGTACAGCAGCGCGCCCCCGAAGAAGCCCAGGTAGCTGCCGAGAAGTTCCCCCGGAAGGGTGAACAGGACCGTGGACGCGGCACCCGCCACCGGGGCCAGCGCGTCCGCGAACAGCATCGCCACGGCCTTGCGGCGCGCGTTCCCGTACAGGCTGGTGAGCGTGTACGTGTTGAACCCGTCGGCGAAGTCGTGGGTGACGACGGCGAGCGCGACGGTCGTTCCCATGCCCTCGCCGACCTGGAAGGCGGCGCCGATCGCGATGCCGTCGAGCAGGCTGTGCCCGACCATCGCGCCGGCGGCGGTGAGTCCCACCTGGGGGACCCGCCCGCCCGCCGCCGGACCCTCGCCGCTGCCCGCCCCGGGGTCGTACGCGCCGTGCGCCGCCCGCCGTACGGCGAGCAGGCGCTCCACCAGGTGCGCCACCAGGAAGCCGCCGACGAACAGCAGGAGGGCCCGCGGTACGCCGAACACCTCGTCGCCCGCGGCCTCCAGCGCTTCCGGCAGCAGTTCGAGGCCGACGACGCCGAGCATCAGCCCGCCGGCCAGTCCGAGGACGAGGTGGCGGCGGTCGGTGACGCGCAGCGCCACCCAGCCACCGAAGAGCGTCATGAGGAACGCGCCGAGCGCGACGAACACCGCCATGTGCTCTTGCTAGTCGATCGACCCCCCGCCGCGCACATCCGTGATCACCCCCGCTGCACCCCTGAATCCCGAGAGGACCCCACTCATGGCCGATGCCCCCACCGGCAAGGTGACCTTCGTGGGCGCCGGCCCCGGCGCCGCCGACCTGCTGACCTTCCGTGCCGCGCGCGCGATCGCCGACGCCGACGTGGTGATCTGGGCGGCGAGCCTCGTACAGGCCGAGATCCTGGAGCACGCGCGTGAGGACGCCGAGATCCTGGACTCCGCCGCGATGTCCCTGGAGGACGTGGTGGCGGTGTACGAGCGGGCGCTGCGGGACGGGCTGAAGGTGGCCCGCGTGCACTCCGGCGACCCCGCGCTGTGGGGCGGCACGCAGGAGCAGGTCGACCGGTGCGACGCGCTCGGCCTGGACGTCGAGATCGTGCCGGGCGTCTCGTCCTTCTCGGCGGTCGCCGCGATCGCGCGGCGCGAGCTGACGATTCCCGAGGTCGCGCAGTCCGTGATCCTGACCCGGCTCGGCGGCGGCAAGACGCCGATGCCGCCCGGCGAGGAGGTACGGGAGTTCGCGCGGCACGGCACGACGATGGCCGTCTTCCTCTCGGCGGCCCGTTCGGGGCAGCTGACGGCGGAGCTCCTGGAGGGCGGCTACCCGACCGACACCCCGGTCGTCATCGCGTACCAGGTCACCTGGCCCGAGGAGCTGGTGCTGCGCTGCACGATCGCCACGCTGGAGGAGACGGTGAAGGAGCACAAGCTCTGGAAGCACACGCTCTTCCTGGTGGGGCCCGCGCTGTCCGCCTCCGGCACGCGCTCGCACCTCTACCACCCGGGCCACTTCCACGGGTTCCGCCGGGCGGACCGCGCGGCGCGCGCGGCGCTGCGCGCGGGCCGGCAGTCGGCACAGGCGGGCGCGGAACCCGCGGCGGGGAAGTCCGGCTCATGATCACTGTCTTCGGCACGGGGACGGGCGCCCCGCTCGGCCCCGACGCCCGTACGGCGCTCGACGCCGCCGGGCTCGTCGTCGGCGGCCGGCGGCACCTGGACGCCGCCGGGCTGCCCGACGGCACGGCCCGGGTGGTGCTGGGGCCGCTGGCGCCCGCGCTGGACGCGGTCGCGGAGCACCTGGCCAAGGCGGCGGACGGGCCCGGCGCCGGGGTCGTGGTGCTGGCCTCCGGCGACCCCGGGTTCTTCGGGATCGTACGGGCGCTGGCGGAACGGTTCGGCGCGGACGCCCTGGACGTACGGCCCGGCTCGCCGTCGGTGGCGGTGGCGTTCGCGCGGCTCGGGCTGCCGTGGGACGACGCGGTGGTCGTGAGCGCGCACGGGCGCGAGCTGCGGACCGCCGTCAACGTGTGCCGGGCGCACCCGAAGACGGCCGTCCTGACCGGGCCCGGCGCCGGGCCCGGCGAACTGGGCGCGGCCCTCGCCCGTACCGGCATCACGCGCACCCTCGTCGTGGCGTCGGCGCTCGGGGACGCGGACGGCGGCGAGCGCGTCGAGCGCCTCACGCCGTCGGAGGCGGCGGCGCGCGACTGGCCGGCCGCGGTCAGCGTCGTGGTGTGCCTCGACGCGTCCCGCACGCTCGCCCCGGCGCAGCGCACGGTCGCCGGACGCGGCGCGGGACCGGCCCGGTGGGCGCTGCCCGAGGCCGCGTTCGAGCACCGCGACTCCATGATCACCAAGTTCGAGGTACGGGCGCTGGCGCTCGCCAGGCTCGGCCCGCGCCTGGGCGACCTGGTGTGGGACATCGGGGCCGGTTCGGGTTCCGTGGCCGTGGAGTGCGCGCGGCTCGGGGCGGCGGCGATCGCGGTGGAGAAGACCTGCGACGGCGTCGAGCGCGTGCGCGCGAACGCCGCCGCGCACGGAGTCGACGTACAGACCGTGCACGGGGCTGCGCCGACGGTACTGTCCCAACTGCCCGAGCCCGACGCGGTGTTCGTCGGCGGCGGCGGGAGCGAGCTGCCCGCCATCGTGGCGGCGTGCGCGCGCAGGGCGCGGCGCACCGTCGTGGTCGCGCTGGCGGCGCTGGACCGGGTCCCGGCGGTTCGGGCGGCCCTGGCGTCCGCCGGGCTCGAACCCGAGGGCGTGCTGCTCCAGTCGTCGCGCCTCGCGCCGCTGCCCGGGGACGTGACCCGGCTCGCGGCCGCCAACCCCGTCTTTCTGCTGTGGGGCCACCGCCCCGCGGATCCGGCAAGTGAAGGAGCAGTTCAGTGATCGGCCTCATCTCCGCCACGGCGGCAGGCGCCGCGGCCCGCGACCGGCTGGCCGCGGCCTGGCCCGGTCGTACCCGGGTGTACGACGGCCCGGTGCGGGAGGCGGTCGGACGCGCCTTCGCCGAGTGCGACCAGTTGGTGTGCTTCCTCGCGACGGGAGCGGTCGTACGGCTTCTCGCCCCGCTCCTCGCGGACAAGGCGTCCGACCCGGGTGTGGTGTGCGTCGACGAGGCGGGGCGGCACGCGGTCGCGCTCCTCGGCGGCCACGGCGGCGGCGCGAACGAACTGGCGCTCGCCGTGTCGGACGTCCTGGGCTGCGCCCCGGTGGTCACGACGGCCACCGACGCCACGGACATACCCGGCCTGGACACGCTGGGCTGGCCCGTCGAGGGCGCGACGGCGGCGGTGACCCGCGCCATCCTGGACGGCGAACCGGTCACGCTGGCGGCGGACGCGGTGTGGCCGCTGCCGCCGCTGCCGGGCAACGTCACGCGGGAGAACGCCATGCGCGCGGACGCCACGCGGTCGGGCGACGCCGGGCACGACGGCGAGGACGCCGTCGGCATGGCGGAGGCCACGGCGGCCGCCGCCGTGCCGGTGGGCGGGCTGCCGGGGGCCATGGCCGCCACCGTCGCCGCCGGCGTCGTCGCCGAGGCCGCCGTCGCCGAGGCGGCGCGTGAGGCGCACGAGGCGCCCGCCGTGGTGCGCGTCAGCGACCGGCTCCTCGGCATCGGGGAGCGCGAGGCCGTGCTGCGACCGCCGTCGCTGGTCGTCGGGGTGGGCGCCAGCAGGGGCGCGTCCGCCGACGAGGTCTCCGAACTGATCGGGCGGACGCTCGCGGAAGCCGGACTGTCGGCACGTTCCGTCGCCGCGCTCGCGACCGTGGACGCCAAGGCGGACGAGGCCGGGATCGTGGAGGCGGCGGCCCGCCTCGGTGTGCCACTGCGGACGTACGCCGCCGAGCAGCTGGCCCGTATCGACGTGCCGAACCCGTCGGGGGCGCCGCTGGCGGCCGTCGGCACGCCGTCCGTCGCGGAGGCCGCCGCCCTCGCCGGTGGCGGCGAACTCGTCGTACCGAAGCGCAAGGCGGCCCCCGAGGGCCGGGCGGCGATGGCCACCTGCGCGGTCGTGCGCCGCGCGCCGCGCGGCCGGCTCGCGGTCGTCGGACTCGGGCCGGGCGCCCGCGACCTGCTGACGCCGCGGGCCCGCGACGAGATCCGGCGCGCCTCGGTGCTCGTCGGACTCGACCAGTACGTGGACCAGATCCGGGACCTGCTGCGACCGGGCACCCGGGTGCTGGAGTCGGGGCTCGGCGCCGAGGAGGAGCGGGCCCGTACCGCCGTGGCGGAGGCCCGCGCCGGGCACGCGGTCGCGCTCATCGGGTCGGGGGACGCGGGCGTGTACGCCATGGCGTCGCCCGCGCTCGCCGAGGCGAGCGACGACATCGACGTCGTCGGCGTACCGGGCGTGACGGCGGCGCTGGCCGCGGCCGCGATCCTGGGGGCGCCGCTCGGCCACGACCACGTCTCGATCAGCCTGTCCGACCTGCACACGCCGTGGGAGGTCATCGAACGGCGGGTCCGGGCCGCGGCCGAGGCCGACATCGTCGTGACGTTCTACAACCCGCGCAGCCGGGGCCGCGACTGGCAGCTCCCCAAGGCGCTGTCGATCCTCGCGGAGCACCGCGAGCCCACGACGCCCGTCGGCGTGGTCCGCAACGCCTCGCGACCGGACGGAACAAGCCGCCTCACCACGATCGCCGCGCTCGACCCGGCGACCGTCGACATGATGACCGTCGTGGTCGTCGGCAACACCGCCGCCCGCGAGATCGCCGGCCGCATGGTGACACCGCGCGGCTACCGCTGGCAGACGGAGGGACCGCGATGACGACCGGCACGACACCGACGACGGACACGGCCGACAGGATCGTCCACCCCATCGAGCAGGAGTCCTTCCGGCGCCTGCGCTCCCGCCTCGACACCTCCCACTTCCCGCCGCTGACGCGGGCCGTCGTGGAACGGGTCATCCACTCGGCGGCGGACCTGGAGTACGCCACCGACCTGGTCTGCGACGAGCGCACGCTCCGCACCGCGCACGCCGCGCTGCACGCCGGCGCGCCGGTCGTCGTGGACGTGGAGATGGTCGCGGCGGGCATCACCCGGCGGGAGACCGTGTGCCGGCTGAAGGAGGCGAAGGCGGGCCCGGAGCTGACCCGCAGCGCCCACGCGATCAGGCTGGCCTACGAGCAGGTGGGGCCCGGGGCCCTGTGGGTGATCGGCTGCGCGCCCACCGCGCTGGAGGAGCTGCTGCTCCTCGACGCCGAACCCGCTCTCGTCATCGGCCTGCCCGTCGGTTTCGTCGGGGCGGCCGAGTCCAAGGCGGCGCTGCGCGAGAGCGGTCTGCCGGCGGTCAGCAACGTGTCGGAGAAGGGCGGTTCGGCGGTCGCGGCGGCGGCCTTGAACGCCCTGCTCTACACCCCTCTCGCGCACGACACCCCCACCCCCCTCACCAAGGAGAAAGCGTGACCACCGCGCCCGCACTGCTCATCGCCGGCCACGGCACCCGGGACGAAGCCGGGGCCGGGGCCTTCCGCGACTTCGTCGGGGAACTGGGCCGGCGCCATCCCGAACTGCCCGTCGCGGGCGGCTTCATCGAGCTGTCGCCGCCGCCGCTGGGCGACGCGGTGACCTCGCTGGTCGAGCGGGGCGTCTCGCGCTTCGCGGCCGTTCCCCTGATGCTCGTGTCCGCGGGTCACGCCAAGGGCGACATACCGGCCGCGCTGTCCCGCGAGAAGGAGCGGCACCCGGGGATCTCGTACACCTACGGCCGTCCGCTCGGCCCGCACCCGGGGCTGCTCGCCGTGCTGGAGCGGCGGGTCGACGAGGTGCTCGGCGAGGTGGACAGGTCGGACGTGACCGTGCTGCTCGTGGGGCGGGGCTCGACCGACCCGGACGCCAACGCGGAGGTGCACAAGGCGGCACGACTGTTCTGGGAGGGACGGGGGTACGCGGGGGTGGAGACCGCGTTCGTGTCGCTCGCCGCGCCGGACGTGCCGAGCGGACTCGACCGCTGCACCAGGCTCGGGGCCCGGCACATCGTGGTCCTGCCGTACTTCCTCTTCACCGGGATCCTGCCGGACCGGGTGAAGGAGCAGACGCGGGACTGGGCCGAGGCGCACCCGGGGACCGAGGTGCGCTCGGCCGACGTGATCGGCCCCACCGAGGAGTTGATGGACCTCGTGATGGAGCGCTACCGGGAAGCCGTGAAGGGGGACCTGCGGATGAACTGCGACTCCTGCGTCTACCGCATCGCCCTGCCGGGCTTCGAGGACAAGGTGGGGGCGCCGCAGCAGCCGCACTTCCACCCGGACGACGACGGACACCACCATCACCACCACGGCAGCCATGCACACGCCCACTGAGACCGGCGCGCAGTTCCCGGCGCACGATCTGCGGCACCACGGGGACGCCGAGGTCCGCGAGGGCGGTCTCACCGATCTCGCGGTCAACGTACGGGCCGGCACTCCCCCGCAGTGGCTGAAGGCCCGTGTCGCGGCCTCCCTGGACACGCTCGCGGCCTACCCGGACGGGCGGGCCGCGCGCGCGGCGGTCGCGGAGCGGCACGGGCTGCCGGTGGAGCGGGTGCTGCTGACGTCCGGCGCGGCGGAGGCGTTCGTGCTGCTCGCGCGGGCGCTCGCGGTGCGGCGGCCCGTCGTCGTGCACCCGCAGTTCACGGAGCCGGAGGCGGCGCTGCGGGACGCGGGGCACGAGGTCGGGCGGGTGCTGCTGCGGGAGCGGGACGGGTTCCGGCTGGATCCGGCCGACGTGCCCGAGGACGCGGACCTGGTGGTGATCGGCAATCCGACCAACCCCACGTCGGTCCTGCACCCGGCGGAAGACATCGTCCGGCTGGCCCGTCCCGGGCGGACGCTGGTGGTGGACGAGGCGTTCATGGACGCGGTGCCGGGCGAACCGCAGGCCCTGGCGGGGCGCACGGACGTGCCCGGCCTCGTGGTCCTGCGCAGCCTGACGAAGACGTGGGGCCTGGCCGGCCTGCGCATCGGTTACGTCCTGGCGGCGCCGGCGACCGTCGCGGCGCTGGAGCGCGCCCAGCCGCTGTGGCCGGTGTCGTCGCCCGCGCTGGCCGCCGCGCAGGCGTGCGTCGCTCCGGCGGCGCTCGCGGAGGCGCAGCGGGCCGCGCACCGGGTGGCGGAGGACCGGGCGCACCTGCTGGCCGGTCTGGCGGAGTTCGATGAGGTGCGGGTGGTCGGGGAGGCCGAAGGGCCGTTCGTACTGGTACGGATGGACCGGGCCGACGAGGTACGGGTACGCCTGCGCGGCCTGGGCTTCGCGGTGCGCCGGGGGGACACGTTCCCGGGCCTCGGCCCGCAGTGGCTGCGCCTGGCCGTACGCGACCGCGCGACGACCGGCCGCTTCCTCCAGGCCCTGGACCAGGCACTGACGCTGGTCGGACGCTGACCGCGGGGGCGCCGGGGGTCGCACCCCCGCCGCCCCGGCCGCGAGCCCCTGGCCACGGCAACACGGCCTGTGCGCCGTAGGGTTGGCGCGTGAGTGAACCTTCGTACCTGGCCGCGGTCCGGGAGTCGTACGACACCGTCGCCGGTGACTACGCGGCACGCGTCAAGTCGCCGGGCGAGATGAGCGCGCCGTCCCGTGCGATGCTGACCGCGTTCGCGGAACTCGTACGGGGCGCCGGCCTCGGGCCGGTCGCGGACCTCGGGTGCGGGCCCGGCCGGGTGACGGCGTACATGGCCGGTCTCGGGCTGCCCATGATCGGCGTCGACCTGTCACCGGAGATGATCCGGTTCGCCCGGCGCGCCCACCCCGGCCTTGCGTTCGCGGTGGGCTCGATGACCGCGGTGGGGCTCGGGAGCGGCACGCTCGGCGGCGTTCTGGCCTGGTACTCCACGCACCACACACCGCCCGAGTCGCTGCCGGTGCTGTTCGCGGAGTTCCGCCGCGTGCTCGCGCCCGGCGGCCACCTGCTGCTGGGCGGGCACGCCGGGGACGAGGAGGTGCGACCGGCGCGGGCCTACGGCCGCCCCGTGTCGTACACGTCCTACTTCCTGCCCGTGGACCGCATCGCCGCACTGCTGACCGGTGCCGGTCTCGTCGTCACCGCGCGGCTGGAGGAGGCGCGGGACGAACCGGCCACGAGGTCGTACGTCTGCCTCCTCGCCCGGAAGCCGGACGCGTCACCGTAGCCCGGCGTGGGACCGGGGCGGCGCGGCCGGGTCCGTCGGGCCCGGCCGGCCTTTCGCCCCGTGGGGGCCCCGGATCCGCCCTCGGGTCAGGCGCCGTTGCGGGACCGGCGCCGGGCCGCCGCCAGGGCGCCGCCGCCTGCCGCGAGCAGGAGGGCCGATCCGCCCGCGAGGTAGGGGGTCGCCGAACTGCCGCCCGTCTCGGCCAGGTCCGCCTCCGGCGCCGGTTGCGTCTGGGGCTTCACGTCCGGCGCGGGGGCGCCGGGTTCATCCTGCGGCGCCTCCTTCGCGGGCGGGGCCTTCGGCGACTCGCACGTCGCGGCGGCGAGCGTCACCGTGCCCTCGACCTCGGCGACGTTCAGCTTGAGCGGGTTCACCGACACCTTGAGTTCGAGCGCCGTGGCCGCCGCCGTACGGGAGGTGGTGTGCGTCTTCGACAGGTCGAGCGTCACCACGCCCACCGCCGGCACCTCGACCCGCGTCGGCCCGCCCGCCGACAGCGTGACCTTCTTGCCGAGCACGGTCACCGCGCCCAGGACGTTCGACTCCGCGACCGGCTGCGCGCCCGCCTCGCACCGGGCCTTCGAGGTGACCTTCTCGACCTCGACGAGGGAGAGCAGCGGCAGCCCGGGCACGTGCACCTTGGCGTGCGCGAGGTTGACGTACCCCTCGGCGCGGTGCTTGTCGGCCGTCGCCTTCGCCGTGGCCACGTCGGCGCGCAGCACGTTGACCGGACCGTTCTGCTCCACGCCGTCCAACTCGACCGTCAGCGCGGTCTTCCCGGCGTTCCCCGGGGCCTCGACCTCGTTGAGCGCGGCGGTCAGCGGCACGTCGACCGTCTTGTCGAGCAGGGAGACGTCGAGGCCGGTGCGGAGCACCACGGCGCTCGCCTTCCCGTCGCCCGCACCGCCGGTGGCGTGCGCCGCGGGGGCGAGGAGCAGTGCGCCGGCGGGGCCCGCGGTGAGGGCGGCGGCAGCCGCCGCGGCTGCGGACCGGCGCGTGAACCGGCGTACGGGCCGGTCCGCGGACCGGCGTGCGGGCATGCTGAAGAAGGTGCTGTTCAAGGTGGTGGAACCCCCACGAGTGACACGGCGCCGCCCGGCGCACTCCACGGGGACACGTGAGCGCCGGGGCAGCTGAGACACAGGAATACTTACGCACTTAGAGTGAACGGTCAGCCACCTGCGGTGAGTTCACCCCTTCGTGGGGTTTCCGCCCTGGCATTCGAATCTCGGCACCCCGCCACGCACGCCCGTTCCCCCGCGTCGGCCGGAGACGGCCGGCCGTTCCGTCACCCCGAGACGATCCGCCCGTTCAGGATGATCCGCCGCGGCGCCGCCAGCACCCGTACGTCCGCGCGCGGGTCCTCTTCGTACACCACCAGGTCCGCCGGGTCGCCCTCCTCCAGCAACGGCCGCCCGAGCCACCGGCGGGCGCCCCACGCCGTGGCCGAGAGGGCCTCGGTCGGGGGGATGCCCGCCTTCACCAGTTCCGCGACCTCGTCCGCCACCAGTCCGTGGGCGAGCGAGCCGCCGGCGTCCGTGCCGACGAAGACCGGGACGCCCGCGTCGTACGCCGCGCGGACCGTGTCGTACCGGCGCGCGTGCAGCTCGCGCATGTGCGCCGACCAGCGGGGGAACTTCGCCTCGCCGCTGTCCGCGAGGTGCGGGAACGTGCCGATGTTGACGAGTGTCGGCACGATCGCGACGCCCCGCTCCGCGAAGAGCGGAATGGTGTCCTCGGTGAGGCCCGTGGCGTGCTCGACGCAGTCGATGCCCGCTTCGACGAGGTCGCGCAGCGACTCCTCCGCGAAGCAGTGCGCGGTGACGCGGGCGCCGAGCCGGTGCGCCTCGGCGATGGCCGCCTCGACCTCGCCGCGCGGCCAGCACGCGCCCAGGTCCCCGGTCTCCCGGTCGAGCCAGTCGCCGACGAGCTTGACCCAGCCGTCGCCGCGCCGCGCCTCCCGGGCGACGTACGCCACCAGGTCGCCCGGCTCGATCTCGTGGGCGTAGTTGCGGATGTACCGGCGGGTGCGGGCGATGTGACGGCCCGCCCTGATGATCTTCGGCAGGTCGGCGCGGTCGTCGATCCAGCGGGTGTCGGACGGCGATCCGGCGTCCCGGATCAGCAGCGTGCCCGCGTCCCGGTCGGTGAGCGCCTGCTTCTCGCTGGTCGCCTCGTCGACGGGACCGTGCCGGTCGAGTCCGACATGGCAGTGCGCGTCGACGAGACCGGGCAGCGCCCAGCCGTGGACGACCGGCACGTCGCGGACGCCGAGGGGCCGTTCGTAGGTGATCCTGCCGTCGACGGCCCACAGCTCGTCCCGTACGTCGTCGGGCCCGGCGAGCACCCGCCCCTTCACCCGCAGCACCATGCGATCGCTCATGCACAGCACTCTACGAGGGGGCGGTTACGCTCGGCCGGGAGAGATCGAACATCCGAAGATCGAAGAGAGCTCCGCCGTGACACACCCGCTTCTGGACCTGCCCCCGCTGACCGCCGCGCACTTCGCGGCCATCGAACGCCGGGTCGCCTCGCTGCTCTCCACCGAGCAGGACGTGGTCGTCATGCAGGGCGAGGCGCTGCTGCCCCTCGAAGGCTGCATCCGGGGCGGCGCCCGTCCCGGCTCGGCCGCGCTCAACGTGGTGACGGGCCCGTACGGACAGACCTTCGGGAACTGGCTGCGCGACTGCGGCGCGGCCGTCTTCGACCTCACCGTGCCGTTCGACACGGCGGTCACCGCCGGGCAGATCGCGCGGGCGCTCGAAGAGCACCCGGAGATCGACTTCGTCTCGCTGGTGCACGCGGAGGCCGCGACCGGCAACACCAACCCCGTCGCGGAGATCGGTGAGGCCGTACGGTCCCACGGCGCCCTGTTCATGCTGGACGCGGTCGCCTCGGTGGGCGCCGAGCCCCTGCTGCCCGACGCCTGGGGCGTCGACCTGTGTGTGATCGGGGCGCAGAAGGCGATGGGCGGGCCGGCCGGGGTGTCCGCCGTGTCGGTGAGCGAGCGGGCCTGGGAGCGCTTCGCCGCGAACCCCGCCGCCCCGCGCCGCTCGTACCTCTCCCTGCTGGACTGGAAGGAGCGCTGGATCGACGGCGGGCGCAGGGCGCTGCTGCACGCGCCCGCGCAGCTGGAGATGCTGGCGCTGGAGGCGTGCCTGGAGCGCATCGACGCCGAGGGGCTCGGCGCGGTGCAGGCCCGGCACCAGGCCGCAGCGTCGGCCACCCGCGCGGGAGCGCTCGCGCTGAGCGGCGGCCTGGAGCTGTACGTCCACGAGGCGCGGGAGGCCGCTCCGGTCGCCACGACGCTGCGCACCCCGGCCGGGGTCAGCGCGTCGGAGGTCGTCGCCAAGGCGCTCGCCGCCGACCCGTCCCTGCCGCTCGTCGCGGGCGGCGGAGCGCTGTCCGAGGAGATGATCCGCGTCAATCACTACGGCGCGGACGCCACGCGGGACGTGGTCGGGTCGTCGCTCGCCGCCATCGGGGCGGCACTGACCGAGTCGGGTGCGCATGTCGACTCCGAAGGTGCCCGAAAGGCCGTGGCGGAAACCTGGCCCAGCGCATAGGTTGTATGAATTCAGTGAATTAACGGATAACGGGAAGCCGCTTTATCAGCGCAGCTTCCCGTTTTCTTCTGCCCCGTTTCCCGGACCGTAAACGCCAAGGTTTCAACAAGAACTCGGCCGGGTTTCGACGGTGTGACCGACCCCACAACGAAGACGATTTGCCCGGTTATTTCCGGTCAAATCGCCCGCATTTGCAGTCTGCTCGCGGGAAGACCGGTCTCGCGCGATAACACATGACGCGCTCCCACCCAACCCCTTCCGACGATGCACTTTTTGAATTTGCTCGGTAAATTCCTTCCGCATGACCGCCGCACCAGCAGACCTTGCAAGTGCCCGAAGCGAATTCCTGCAGATCGATGCTCCGCGAGTGGAGGACGGAGCCGCGATCTGGCGCATCGCCCGCGACTCCCAGGCCCTGGACCTCAACTCCTCGTACAGCTATCTGCTGTGGTGCCGCGACTTCGCGGCGACGTCCGTCGTGGCCAGGGACAGCCCCGGGGGTGAGCCGATCGCCTTCATCACGGGCTACATACGCCCCGAGCGCCCCGAGACCCTCGTCGTGTGGCAGGTCGCCGTCGACCACGACCACCGCGGCCGGGGGCTGGCCGGCACGCTCCTGGAGGCGCTGACCGAGAAGGTCGCCGCCCGGCACGGGGTGACGACGGTCGAGACGACCGTGACCCCGGACAACACCGCTTCCAACCGGCTGTTCACCTCCTACGCCGAGCGGCGCGGAGCGGGCCTCGAACGCGAAGTGCTCTTCGACGGCGGGCTGTTCCCCGAGGGAACCCACCTGCCCGAGGTGCTGTACCGCATCGGCCCGCTCGCCGCCTGAACCGGCCCCTCCCCCTTCCCCCTTCGTACGTCCTCTCTCTCCCAGGAGACCGCTGTGACCATCACTCCCCCCGCCCTGAGCGTCTTCGAAACCCTGGAATCCGAGGTACGCAGCTACTGCCGCGGCTGGCCGGCCGTGTTCGACCGCGCGCAGGGCAGCCACCTGCACGACGAGGACGGCCACACCTACCTCGACTTCTTCGCCGGCGCCGGTTCGCTCAACTACGGCCACAACAACCCGGTGCTGAAACGGGCGCTGATCGACTACATCGAGCGCGACGGCATCACCCACGGCCTCGACATGGCGACGGCTGCCAAGCGCGCCTTCCTGGAGACCTTCGAGAACGTCGTCCTGCGGCCGCGCGACCTGCCGTACAAGGTGATGTTCCCCGGCCCGACCGGCACCAACGCCGTCGAGGCCGCGCTCAAGCTCGCCCGCAAGGTCAAGGGCCGCGAGTCGGTCGTGTCCTTCACCAACGCCTTCCACGGCATGTCGCTCGGCTCGCTCGCCGTCACCGGCAACGCGTTCAAGCGCGCCGGCGCGGGCATACCGCTCGTGCACGGCACGCCCATGCCGTTCGACAACTACTTCGACGGCCAGGTCCCGGACTTCCTGTGGTTCGAGCGCCTGCTGGAGGACCAGGGCTCGGGCCTCAACAAGCCCGCCGCCGTGATCGTGGAGACGGTCCAGGGCGAGGGCGGCATCAACGTGGCCCGCGCCGAGTGGCTGCGCGCGCTCCAGGACCTGTGCCACCGCCAGGACATGCTGCTGATCGTCGACGACATCCAGATGGGCTGCGGCCGTACGGGCGGCTTCTTCTCCTTCGAGGAGGCCGGCATCACCCCGGACATCGTCACGCTGTCGAAGTCCATCAGCGGTTACGGCCTGCCCATGTCGCTCTGCCTGTTCAAGCCGGAGCTGGACGTCTGGGAGCCGGGTGAGCACAACGGCACCTTCCGCGGCAACAACCCGGCCTTCGTCACCGCCACCGCCGCGCTCAACACGTACTGGGCGGACGGCCAGATGGAGAAGCAGACGCTGGCCCGCGGCGAGCAGGTCGAGCGGGCGCTGCTCTCCATCGCCGACGAGAACGCCGGGGCCGGCGTGAGCTTCCGCGGCCGCGGCCTGGTCTGGGGCATGGAGTTCGCCGACAAGTCGCGCGCCACCGCCGTCTGCCGCCGCGCCTTCGAGCTCGGCATGCTGCTGGAGACCTCGGGCCCGGAGAGCGAGGTCGTCAAGCTGCTGCCGGCGCTCACCATCACCCCCGAGGAGCTCGACCAGGGCCTCAGCATCCTGGCCCGCTCCGTCCGCGAGACCGGCTGAGGACGGCCGCGCACGGGGTCACCAAGACCTGAACGCCCGCACGCCCGGCGTCCCAGGCAGTACCGAAGCAACACAGAAGGGCTCAACTCACCGTGATCGTCCGATCGTTCAAGGACATAGAGGGAACCGACCGCCATGTGAAGGCCGCTTCCGGGACCTGGGAGAGCAAGCGCATCGTGCTCGCCAAGGAGAAGGTCGGCTTCTCGCTCCACGAGACCGTGCTGTACGCGGGCACGGAGACGTCGATGTGGTACGCGAACCACATCGAGGCCGTGCTCTGCACGGAGGGCGAGGCCGAGCTCACCAACGACGAGACCGGCGAGACCCACTGGATCACGCCGGGCACGATGTACCTGCTGGACGGCCACGAGCGCCACACCATGCGCCCCAAGACCGACTTCCGCTGCGTATGCGTCTTCAACCCTCCCGTCACCGGACGGGAGGACCACGACGAGAACGGTGTCTACCCGCTGCTGACCGAGGAGGTCTGAACCATGACCGACGTACTGACCGCACATACCGAGACCCGACGCGCCGACCTCTACCCGACGCGCGGCGCCGCCGAGGTGACCACCCCCCGCCAGGACCCGGTCGTCTGGTCCGCGCCCGGCGCGCCGGGGCCGATCGAGCCGACCGAGCTCATGGGCTTCGAGCGGGACGGTTTCCTCACCGTCGACCAGCTCATCACGCCGGAAGAGGTGTCGCTCTACCGGGCGGAGCTGGAGCGGCTGATCGGCGACCCGGGCGTGCGCGCGGACGAGCGCTCGATCATCGAGCCGAAGTCGCAGGACGTACGGTCGGTCTTCGAGGTGCACCGCATCAGCGAGATCTTCGCGCGGCTCGTGCGGGACCCCCGGGTCGTCGGCCGGGCCCGTCAGATCCTCGGCTCGGACGTGTACGTCCACCAGTCGCGGATCAACGTCAAGCCGGGCTTCGGGGCCTCGGGGTTCTACTGGCACTCGGACTTCGAGACGTGGCACGCCGAGGACGGTCTGCCGAACATGCGGACCGTGTCCGTCTCGATCGCGCTGACCGAGAACTACGACACCAACGGCGGCCTGATGATCATGCCGGGGTCGCACAAGGAGTTCCTGGGCTGCGCGGGTGAGACGCCCAAGGACAACTACAAGCGCTCGCTCCAGATGCAGGACGCCGGCATCCCGTCGGACGAGGTGCTGACGCGCATGGCGGACCGCCACGGCATCCGGCTGTTCACCGGCAAGGCCGGCTCGGCGACCTGGTTCGACTGCAACGCGATGCACGGCTCGGGCGACAACATCACGCCGTACGCGCGCAGCAACGTCTTCATCGTCTTCAACAGCGTGGAGAACACGGCGGTCGAGCCGTTCGCCGCGCCCGTACGCCGTCCCGAGTTCATCGGCGCGAGGGACTTCACGCCGGTGAAGTGAGGGCAGCGTACGACGCGGGCGATGCCGGGCGGGCTTGGTGGAGACCGGGCCCGCCCGGCGTCGTGCTCAGCCGGCGAGCACGTCCAGCGTGCGGTCCACGTCGGCGGTGGTGTTGTAGAGGTGGAACGAGGCGCGCAGGTTGCCCGCCCGCACGGACACGGCGATGTCCGCCGCCGCCAGCGCGTCGACCCGGTGCGCGAGGCCCGGGACGGCCACGACCACGGAGTCGCCGGGGACCGGCGTGTGGCCGAGCGACACGAGCCCTTCGCGGTAGCGCGCGGCGAGGGCCAGGTCGTGCTCGCGCACGGTGGCGATGCCGACTTCCTCCAGGAGCGCGAGGGCGTGCTCGGCCCCGGCGTACGCGAGGGAGGGCGGCGGCTCGTCGAACCGGCGCGCGCTGCGGGCCAGCCGGCCGACCGGACCGTAGGTGCTGCCCCAGATGTCCTCGCCGGCGATCCATCCGGCGTGCAGCGGCGTGAGGGATTCCTGCGCCTCCTCCGTGACGGTGAGGAACGAGGTGCCGCGCGGCGCCAGCAGGTACTTGTAGCCTCCGGCGACCGTGTAGTCGTAGAGCCCCGCCTCGAACGGGAACCAGCCCACCGCCTGGGTCGCGTCGACCAGCGTGCGGGCCCCGTGCGCGGCGGCCGCCGCCCGTACGGCGTCGAGGTCGGCGACGCGCCCGTCGGCGGACTGCACCGCCGACCAGGCCACCAGCGCGGTCCCGGGCCGCACGGACTCGGCCAGCGCCTCCAGCGGCACGTACCGCGTCTTGAGGTCGCCGCGGACCGCGAAGGGGTTGACCACCGAGGAGAAGTCCCCCTCGGGGCACAGGACTTCGGCCCCGGGAGGCAGGGAGGCCGCGATCAGGCCGACGTGGACGGAGACCGCCGTGCCCACGGCGACCCGCTCCTCGGGGACGCCGACGATACGGGCGTAGGAGGCCCGTGCGGCGGCCACCGGGGCGAAGTCGAAGGTGTCCCGTCCGGTGGCGTTGAGTTCGGCCGCGGCCTTGACTGCCGCCACCACGCGGCGGGGCGACAGGCCGCAGGACGAGGTGTTGAGGTACGTCGTCTCCGGCGCGAACTCGGCGGCCACGACGTCGGTGAGAGTCAGGGGCTTCATGCCCCTACTCTGCTATGCCGCCAACTCCCCGTCCACGGCATATCTTTGGCTGCTCTCTCCAAGTGAGACTTATACGCCGCACGCCCCGGCGGCGTCGCACGTCTGGCCGCCCGAGCCGGCCGTGGCGAGCGGTGTGACCACGCGGCTCTCCCACGCCTGCTCCAGCGCCCGGGTGAAGACCTCGGCGGGCTGGCCCCCGGAGATGCCGTAACGCCGGTCGAGGACGAAGAACGGCACGCCGCTCGCGCCCAGCTCGGCGGCCTCGCGCTCGTCGCCGCGCACCTCCTCGGCGTACGCGCTCTCGTCATCCAGCACCGCGCGCGCCTCGTCGGCGTCGAGCCCGGCCTCCACGGCCAGGTCAAGGAGCACCCGTGTGTCGAAGACGGACCGCTCCTCGGCGAAGTTGGCGCGGTAGGCGAGGTCGAGCAGCTCGTCCTGGCGGCCGCGGGCCTTGGCGAGGTGCAGCAGCCGGTGGATGTCGAAGGTGTTGCCGTGGTCCCGGCCTTCGGTCAGGAAGCCGAGCCCCTCGGCGCGCGCGTGGGAGGCGACCTGCTCCTCCATGGCCCGCACCTCCTCGTGCGTGCGCCCGTACTTCCTGGCCAGCATGCCGGTCACCGGTTCGGTGACGCCCTTGGGGCTCGCGGGGTCGAGCTCGAAGGAGCGGTGCACCACCTCGATGCCGTCCCGGTGCGGGAAGGCGGCCAGCCCCTTCTCGAAGCGGGCCTTGCCGATGTAGCACCAGGGGCAGGCGATGTCGCTCCAGATCTCGACGCGCATGTGGTTCTTCACTCCAGGTCAGTCGGTGTGCGGGGGCGGAGGGCGCCTCCGCTCCCCGCTCAACAGCCGACCGGAGCGACTCATTCCCGCCGTCGGGAGGGGCAGGGGCCCGGGCCCCTGCCCTGCGGTCCCTACTCCTGGCGGCCGTCCACCCGGCGCGGCAGGCCCTCCGGGTTGTCGTCGCGCAGCTCCCGCGGCAGCAGGGCCTGCGGCGTCGACTGGTACGTGACCGGCCGCAGCCACCGCTCGACGGCCGTCGCGCCCACCGACGTGGAGGTCGAGGTCGTCGCCGGGTACGGCCCGCCGTGGTGCTGCGCGGGGGCGACGGCGACGCCCGTCGGCCACCCGTTGACGAGCACGCGCCCCGCGAGCGGCGTCAGCTCGGCGAGCAGCTCGGCTCCGGCGCCCGCGTCGCCCGCCTCCTCCTGCGCGGAGAGCTGGAGCGTGGCGGTGAGGTTGCCCGGCAGCCGGGACAGCACGGCCCCGATCTCGGCGGGTTCCTCGTAGCGCGCGACCACGGTGACGGGTCCGAAGCACTCCTCCAGGAGCAGGTCGTGCGCCCCCTCCTCGGCCAGCAGCCGCGCCGGGACGGTGAGGAAGCCCGCGCTCACGGTGTGCTCGCCGCCCGCGCCGGGGGTGACGGGGGCCTGCGTGTCGGGCAGCCCCGCCCGCTCCCGCACGCCCTCGACGAACGCGTCGCGCATGCGGTGGTCCAGCATGACGCCGGGGTCGGTGTCGCTGAGCGCCGCGGTGAGCGACTTCAGCAGCCGGTCGCCGGCCGCGCCCTCGGGGGCGAGCACGAAGCCCGGCTTGGTGCAGAACTGCCCGGCGCCCAGCGTCAGGGAGCCGGCGAGCCCCGCCCCGATCTGCTCGGCCCGCTCCTCCGCGGCGGCCGTCGTGATCACGACCGGGTTGAGGGAGCCGAGTTCGCCGTGGAAGGGGATCGGGGCGGGCCGGGCCGCCGCGGCGTCGAAGAGCGCCCGGCCGCCGCGCACTGAACCGGTGAAGCCGGCTGCCGCGACCAATGGGTGGCGCACCAGCTCGATGCCCGCGTCGAAGCCGTGGAGCAGGCTCACCACGTCCTCGGACAGGCCGACCCGGGCCGCCGCCCTGCGCAGTACGGACACGCAGAGTTCCGACGTGGCGGGGTGGTCGGGGTGCGCCTTGACCACCACCGGGCAGCCCGCAGCGAGCGCGCTGGCGGTGTCTCCGCCGGGCACCGAGAAGGCCAGCGGGAAGTTGCTGGCCGCGTAGACGGCCACGACGCCCAGCGGGATCTTGAAGCGGCGCAGGTCGGGCCAGGGCGGGGTCTTCGTACCGTCCTCGTGGTCGATCCTGATGTCGAGGAAGGCCCCCTCGTCGACGACGTCCGCGAACGCCCTGAGCTGGGCCGTCGTACGGGCGAGTTCGCCCGTCAGCCGGGCCGGGCCGAGCGCGGTCTCCGCGTCGGCCGCCTCGACGACGTGCGTCACGGCCTCGTCGAGGAGACCGGCGGCGGTGCGCAGGAGGGCGGACCGCACCGCGCGGTCGGCGAGGGCGGAGCGAACGGCGTGCGCGGACCGCACCGCGCGGTCGACCTCCTCCGCCGTGGCCTCGACCGCGACCTGCTCGCGCGGCTTCCCCGTTCGGGGGTCGACACTCCAGACTGGTGTAGCTGCCACCGTGGCGTCCTTCCAGCTGTTCGGTATTCTGAACAGAGTTCCTGATACTGAATATGCTGGGGACTCTATTAACGGACGTTCTGAGCGGTCAAGAGTGGCCAAGAAGGGGCGAGGCTCAATGTCAACTGCCGATACGGGCGGTGCGCAGGTCAAATCGGCGGTGCGGACCGTGGAGTTGCTCGAATTCTTCGCCGGCCGCCCCGGCATGCACTCCCTCGCCGCGGTCCAGGAGGCCGTCGGGTACCCCAAGTCCAGCCTCTACATGCTGCTGCGCACCCTGGTCGAGCTCGGCTGGGTCGAGACGGACGCGACGGGCACGCGGTACGGCATCGGCGTACGGGCGCTGCTCGTCGGCACGTCGTACATCGACGGCGACGAGGTCGTGGCCTCCGCCCGCCCCACCCTGGACCGGCTCTCCGACGACACGACGGAGACCATTCACCTGGCCCGCCTCGACGGTACGAACGTCGTGTACCTCGCCACCCGCCAGTCCCAGCACTACCTGCGCCCCTTCACCCGGGTCGGCCGCCGCCTGCCCGCGCACTCGACGTCCCTGGGCAAGGCGCTGCTCGCGACGCACACCGACGAACAGGTGCGCAAGCTGCTGCCGGAGACGCTGCCGGCGCTGACCGAGCACACCATCACCGACCGCGAGAAGCTCATCCAGGAGCTGCACCTCGTCCGCGAACAGGGGTACGCCGTCGACCGCGAGGAGAACACGCTCGGCCTGCGCTGCTTCGGCGTCGCCATCCCGTACCGGACGCCGGCCCGGGACGCCATCAGCTGCTCGGTGCCGGTCGCCCGGCTCACCCCGGCGCACGAACAGATGGTCAAGGACGCCCTGTTCGACGCGCGCGACCGGCTGACGCTCGCCACCCGCAGGCTCTGACGTGGCGCCCGACGTGACGCTGCGCGAGGTCCTGCCGGACGACCTCGGGCTCTTCTACGCCCATTTCCAGGACCCCGAGGCCAAGCGGATGGCGGCCTTCGGACCGGCCGGTCCGGTGGACCGCGCCCGGTTCGACGCGCACTGGGAGCGCAACATCGCCGAGTACGTCGTGCGGACCGTCCTCGCCGACGGTGAGGTCGCGGGCAGCGCCTGCGTGTACGGGGAGCCGGGCGACCTCCAGGTGACGTACTGGATCGACCGGGCCCACTGGGGCCGGGGGGTGGCCACCGCCGCCCTGGGCGCGCTGCTCGAAGTGGTCGGGGAACGGCCGCTGTTCGCGCGCGCCGCGGCGGACAACGCCGGGTCGCTGCGGGTGCTGGAGAAGTGCGGGTTCACCGTCACGGGGCGCGAGCGCGGGTTCGCGAACGCGCGCGGGGCGGAGATCGACGAGCTGGTCCTCGTCCTCACCGGCTGAGCGCTCTCCCCCGCGCGGGGGAGACGGTTCACCCCTGTGCGGGAGGTGGCGCCGCGGCCGGTCCGGGAGCGTGGACGCCATGACCGAGACCACGCACGCTCCCCCGTCCCGGGGCCGTCGCCCCGCCTCCGCGCCCGTCGGGCGGCTGCGCGCCTCGCTGCGCGCGGCCGCCGTCGTCTCCTGCGTGCCGTACGTCGCTCTGAAGATCGCCTGGCTCGCGGGCAGCCGCGCCGGGATCCCCGACGGCAGCGTGCTCCTCGACCACCCCGGTCCGCTGGCGGTGGCCAACGTCGTCACGGTGCTCATGGACACGGCCGTCGTCGCCCTGGCCCTGCTGCTGACCCAGGCCTGGGGCCTGCGCGTACCGGCCTGGCTGCCGGCGCTTCCCCTGTGGGTGGCGACGGGGCTGCTGGCGCCGATCATGACCGGGTACCCCCTCCAGTTGCTGGCGCGGGCGGTCACGGACGCGCCGGGCGCGGGCGCGCCCGGCGGCAGCGAACCGTTCCTCGACGCATGGGTCTTCGCGGTCGTCTACACGGGCTTCATCGTTCAGGGCCTCGCGCTCGGCGGCCTCTTCGCCCTGTACGTCCGCGACCGCTGGGGGCAGATGCTGCGGGGCACGGTGGGTGACCTGCCGCGCTCGGCCGCCGGGCCCGGGCTGAGGGCGGCCGGTGTCGGCGCGTCGGTGCTCGCGGCGCTGGCCGCCGTGCCGCACGCCCTGTGGGCCGCCGGCGTGACCGCGGGACTCGGCCGGGACCGGATCGAGGGCAGCACGGCGGAATTCCGCCTGCTGGAAGGGACGTACGTCCTGTTCGCCGCCGTGACCGTGGCCGGGGTCCTGGCACTCGTGCTGCGGCGCGGTCGCGGCCTGCCGGTGCGGACGCCACTGGCGCTCGCCTGGGTGGGGTCGGCCGTGCTCGGGTGCTGGGGCGCCTGGCTGCTCGTCGCCTCACTGATGCCGGTGGCCGGGGAAGCAGATCGGGCCACCACGCCGATGATGCTGACCTACGCTGTGCAGACGCTCGCCGGTCTGGTGGTGTTGGCCGCGGGAGCCCGCTTCCTGCGGGGCGGCCGGATCGGCGGCCCCACGGACGGCGGGGCGGGCGTACGGGCGGGGAGCCGGGCGAGCGGCCGGGCACGGGGACGGATACGGGGACGCACGGCGTGAAGCGGTTGTTCGGGGCGCGGGCCCGCCTGCGCTGGATCCATCTGGTCCTCGGCGGCGCGCTGTCGATGCCGTACTTCCTCCTCGGCAGCGTCTTCGTGGGCCCGTTCATCGGCAACGACAACGTCTTCACCTCCACGACGCTCCAGCTCACCGCCTTCGCCGTCGCGCTGCCGGTGGCCGCGCTCACGGCGTTCTTCCCCCTGGTCCGGCCCTTGTCCGTGGGGGCGGTACGGGCGTTGTGCGCGGTGCCGGACGGGCGGCTGGCCGACGGCCCGCCGCGGTCCACGGCGGCGCGGGTGCGGACCGCCGGCTGGTTCACGCTGCATCTGGGCCTCGGCGGCATCATCAGCGGCATGACGCTCGCGGTGCCGCCGTTCGCGGGCGTACTGATCCTCCTGCCGCTGCTGACCCGGCTGCGCGGCGTCCCGCGAGGTCTGCCCGAAGTCCTCACCCGCACCTGGACGATGGCCCTCGCCCCGGTCGCCGGGGTCGCGATGCTGGTGGCGCTCGCGGCGTGCGCGGCACTGGCGGGGGCACTGCTGGCCCGCTGCGCGCCGCTGCTGCTCGGGCCGACACCGGCCGACCGGCTGGCGGCGGCGGAGCGGCGGGCCGCGGATCTCGCCGTACGCAACCGGCTGGCCCGCGAGCTGCACGACTCGGTGGGGCACGCGCTGAGCGCGGTCACACTCCAGGCGGGGGCGGCGCGGCGGGTGCTGGACAGCGACGTGGAGTTCGTACGGGAGGCGCTGACCGCGATCGAGGAGACCACGCGCCGCACGGTGGGCGAACTGGACGCCGTGCTCGGCCTGTTGCGCCGGGGAGAGGACGCCGACGGCGACCTCCCGGGACCGGGCCTCGACGTACTGGAGGACCTGCTGGCCCGCAGCGGGGTGGAGGTCGCGTACACGCGGGAGGGTGATCCGGTCGCCCGGCTGCCGAATCAGGTGTCCCGCGAGGCCTACCGCATCATCCAGGAAGGGCTGAGCAACGCCCTGCGCCACGGCGACGCCGCCCCGGTGTCGCTACGGATAGCCCTGCGGGGCGAGGAGTTGGAGATCGTGATGGAGAACGCGCTGCCCGGGAGGGCTCCCGTCGTACGGCCCGGAGGCGGCCGGGGCCTGCCCGGCATGGCGGAGCGGGCCACTCTGCTCGGCGGACGCGCCGCGGCCGGGGCGGACGGCGGCGTGTGGCGGCTCACGGCCCGCCTGCCGGCCGGCGGCGCGGGAGGACGGCGGTGAACGCGCCGGTCAGGGTCGTGCTCGCCGACGACGAGCGCATGGTCCGCACCGCGCTGCGCGTCATCCTCGACGCCGAGCCCGGCCTGGAGGTCGTCGGGGAGGCGGCGACGGGCGCCGAGGCCGTGTCGGTGGTGCGTGAGCTGCGGCCCGACGTGGTGCTGATGGACGTGCGCATGCCCGGGATCGACGGCATCCGTGCCACCGAGCAGATCGTCGGGGGCATGGACGGCCCCCCGCGCATCGTCGTCGTCACCACCTTCGAGAACGACTCCTACGTGTACGACGCGCTGCGGGCCGGCGCCGCCGGGTTCCTGCTGAAGCGCGCCGCGGCGGAGGACCTGGTGCAGGCGGTCCGGCTGGTGGCGCGCAGCGACTCGCTGCTCTTCCCCGCGGCCGTGCGGGACCTGGCCGCCGAGTACGCGCGGCGGCGGCCCGCGCCGCCGCCCTGGGCCGGGCGGCTGACCGACCGGGAGGCCGAGGTGCTGCGGCTCATGGCGACGGGGCTGACCAACGCGGAGATAGCCGGCCGGCTGCGGGTCGGACCCGCGACGGCGAAGAGCCATGTGGCGGCCGTGCTGGCGAAGACGGGGGCGCGCGACCGGACGCAGGCGGTGATCGCGGCGTACGAGTCGGGTTTCGTCGCACCGCGCTGAGCCCCGCCCCGAGGTCGCCCGGCCCACCGGGTGTGCCGCACGGCGGATGAGGATTGTCTGAGAAGTGCCGCCGGGTGGAACGCGCCCGGGCGTCCCGTTCGTCTCTCGTACGGGATGAACAAGACAATCAGGCGCGCCTCGGTCTTCTGCCTGCTTCTGGTGCTCGCCCTGCTGGTGCGGATCACCTGGGTGCAGGCGTATCAGGGCCAGGCCCTCGCGGACGACAAGCACAACCGGCGGAAGGTCATCGCGCAGTACGCGCAGCCGCTCGGGAACATCGTCGTGGCCGGTTCTCCGGTCACCGGATCGAAGAGGACGGAGGGCAGTGATCTCCAGTACAGGCGGACCTACACGGACGGCGAGCTCTACTCGGCCGTCACCGGGTACAGCTCGCAGGCGTACGGAGCCACCCAGCTCGAAGGCATCTACAGCGACGTCCTCGACGGGTCCGACACCCGGCTGAAGAACCCGGCCGACCTGCTCCTGAACAAGCGGAGCGACCCCGGCGACGTCGTCACGACGATCGACCCCGGCGTGCAGAAGGCGGCGTACCAGGCGCTGGGCGACAAGAAGGGCGCGGCGGTCGCGATCGACCCGAAGACGGGGCGGATCCTCGGCATGGTGTCCACGCCCTCGTACGATCCGTCACGGATCAGCGGGACGACGGACGGCGACGCCTGGAAGCGGCTGACCGGCGACAAGGACAAGCCGATGGTCAACCGGGCCCTGCGCCGGCCGCTGCCGCCGGGCTCCACGTTCAAGCTGGTGGTCGCCGCGGCGGCGCTGGAGGACGGGCGCTACGCATCGGTCGACGACCAGACGGACAGCCCCGATCCGTACACGCTGCCCGGCACCCGGACCGTGCTGAGGAACGAGAACGCGTCGGCGCCGTGCGAGGACGCGACGCTGCGCACCGCGCTGCAGTACTCGTGCAACAACGTCTTCGCGAAACTGGCCGTCGATCTGGGCCAGGACAAGGTGCAGGCGATGGCGGAGAAGTTCGGCTTCAACACGGAGAAGCTGGACGTGCCGGTGCGCGCCTCGCCCAGCGTGTACCCGTCGGGCATGGACGAGGCGCAGACGGCGCTCACGGGCATCGGCCAGTTCGACGTGACGGCGACCCCGCTCCAGATGGCGATGGTCTCCGCGGCCCTCGCCAACGGCGGCGAGCTCGCGGCGCCGCACATGGTCTCCAAGGTGACCGACGCGGACGGCGACACGCTGGAGGAGACCGGGGACGGGGACGGCGAGCGGGTCGTGTCGTCCTCGACCGCAGAGCAGTTGCGCAGCGCGATGGTGACGGTCGTCGAGGACGGCACGGGCACGAACGCGCGGATCGGCGGCGCCGAGGTCGGCGGCAAGACGGGCACCGCGCAGCACGGCGTGGCCAACAGCGAGACGCCGTTCGCGTGGTTCACGTCGTACGCGAAGGACGGTTCGACCGGCAAGGAGGTGGCGGTGGCGGTCGTCGTCGAGGACTCAGGCGCGGCGCGCTCGGAGGTGAGCGGGAACGGCCTGGCGGCCCCCATCGCCGAGAAGACGATGAGGGCGGCGCTCAGCCGCTGACGCGGGGCGCGGGCCTACCGGCCGGCCCAGCGCTTGACCGTGGCCTCGGCCTCGGCCCGGTCGGAGGGCGTGAGCCTGGAGATGAGCGCCCCGTGGTTGGTGTCGGGTGCGACGTACAGGTGCGAGTCGTGCTTGCCGGGCCTGAACCGCTCGGCGCTCCACGGGTCGTTCTGCCCGTACACGAACATCATGCGCTCCCCCCGGGTCGCCACCCAGCGGTCGATGTCCTTGATGACACGGCCGTCGTACGTGGTGCGCATGTCGGAGGGCAGCACCGAGTTGGGCTGGTAGATGTCCGGGTACCTGCGGACATCGCGCAGGTGCTTGAACTTCAGGTCCGCCCAGCCGAGCTGGGCGGCCGCCTGACGGTAGTAGGGACCCGCGCCCTCGGACCCGTTGCCCTGGTCGGAGTAGATGCTCAGACCGTGGCCGAGGGACCACGCGTACAGCTCGTCGTCGGTCGCCTTCTCGGCGTCCGGGACGGACGGGCAGTCGGTGTACGTACCGCTCTGCCAGAAGTTCCACACCTGGTCGAGCACCGAGAACTCGAAGGCGCGGTCGGCCGAGCCGAGGTACGTGAACGTGAGGCCCTGTTCCTTGGAGGTGGCCTCGAAGCGCGACAGCATCGCCCCGCGCCGCACGAGCATCTCGCGCTGCACGGCGTCGAGGGCGGTGCGGCACCGGGGGGTGCCGACGGTGCGGAAGAAGTTCTCGTAGACGCTGTCGTCACGGTTGTTCGCGTCGTTCGGCGCGACGTACGCGACGACCGCGTCCAGGTCGTCCGGGTAGAAGCGCTCGTGGTAGACCTGCGTCATACCCCCCTTGCTGGCGCCGGTCCCCAGCCACTTCCCCCGGTAGACGCTCTTGAGCGCCTGGACGATGGCGTGCTCGTCGCTCGCCTGCTGCCAGACGTTCAGGTCGTCCCAGTCGACGGCGGCGGGACGCGAGGTGTTGAAGTAGCGGTGCTCCACGCTGACCTGGTTCGCACCGAGCAGCGTCGTGATCTCGCGGGTGCCCGAGGACAGTCCGTAGCCGCCCGTGTAGTGGACGACCGGCGCCGTCTCGGACTTGTGCCACAGCGTGAGGCGCTGCGCGAAGGTGCCGCTGCCGGGGTCGCTGTGGTCGACGGGCTGAGTGAGCGTCAGCGTGTAGAAGGGAAAACCGCCCTTGTCGGCCACCGAAACGACCGTCAGGCCGGGGACGCGCTCCAGCTTTTCGCGGATGTCGTCGGCTGCCGCCGGTGCGGCCGCTGCCGTGGCGGGCCCTGAGGCCGTGGCCGCCGCCGGCGCGTGCGTCGCGGTCCTGTCGGTGGTGGCGAGTGCGGGCGAGGCGGCCGACAGACCGGTTGCCGCTATGAGACCGGCACAGAGCAGAGAAGGCAGGACCTGGGTGCGCACGCGGAAGTCCCCTCGGTCGGAGATGAGCGATGGATGCGACGCGCCGCATGGTATGCGTTTTCGGTCGGTGATCTGCCTCAGTCAGGATCTTCGGCTTCCGTGTCAGCCGGCGGCGGACTACGGGGGCCATGTTGCCGGGGCCGGGCCGCGGGGCGGGCGTGTGCCCGGTGGGAGAGTGCAGGCGTGGCGGCGGGCGTCCGCGTCCGTCCGCCGGGGCCGGGGCCGTTCGCGGACATGACGCTGCGCACCGCCGCCCGAGCAGGGGCGGACGGTGACGCCGCACTGCCTGTGCCCGCCTCACCGTCCGCCGGATACGGGGCGGGAGGACCCCCGGGACCGGAGCGTGCGCCCCTGCGTGGTGGCGCCCCTGTCCCCCACCGTGCGCGCCCGCCCTGGCGGGCACCGGTCGGCGGGCGGGCCGGCCGCTCGTCGGGCCGCCCGCCCCCGCGCGAACCCCCTTACCCGGCCGGCCAGGACGGGCTGCGGCCCGCGCGCCCGACGACGCGGTCGAGGAGCGGGGCGTCCGGCGGCACGTCGACGGGGACCCCGAAGATGGGGTCGTCGCCCGAGGGCTCGCCCGTGGGCTCCAGCAGCTCGTACGAGGACCGGAGGGCGGCGGTGTCCGGGGCGTACGGCCGGCCGATGGCGCGGGCCAGGTCCCAGCCGTGGACGACGAGCTCGTTGAGGGCGACCCGCCCCGCGACCTCGCCGGGCAGCGTCACGCCGCCCGCCCGGGTCGTGCCCTGCCAGGCGGCGGGGTCGCGCCAGGCCGCGACGAGCTCGTCCAGCCGCCGCGGGAGGACGGTGCGCCAGTCGTCGCCGAGTACCGGCGCGAGGCCGTCGGGCGCCGTGTCGGTCGTCGGCCCCAGCCGCTTCCCCGCCGCGTCGCGGAAGGCCGCGGCCAGCTCGACGAGGTGCGCGAGAAGGTGGTGCACGGCGTACTTCTCGCAGGGCGTGGGGTCGCCGAGCCGGTCGTCTTCGACCGCCTCGGCGAGTCGGGCGATCTGGCCGGCGACCGGTGCGAAGTCGGGCACGGGCGGCGTGGCGGGCGTGGTGTCGTGGACGGTCATGGCGCTGCCTCCGGTGGGCGGACGATGCCTGCGCAGGGGAGACCGCCGGCGGGCCGGGAACTCATCGGTGCGCCACCCGCCCTTTCCCGCCCCCCGGGCCGGTCAAGCCACGAACGCCGAGGACGCCTCGAACGCCGTACGGGTCAGGAAGGCCAGTCGGGCGCGCTTCTCCGGCAGGAAGACCTCCGGCAGGTCGATCTCCGGCATCACGATCTCCGGGCCGAGTCGGAACCCGGTCCGTTCCAGCAGCGCCACCGCCTTCGCGTTGCGCGCGTCCGGCTCCGCCACGATGCGCAGGTGCTCCGGGTCCGAGAACACGAAAGCGATCAGCGCGGTCAGCAGGTGCGCGGTGAACCCGTGCTCCGGGGCGCTCCCGTCGGTGGGCCCGATGAGGATGTGCACCCCGAAGTCGCCCGGCAGGGCGTCGTAGCACTCGCTGACGCGGTCGGCCTCGGGGTCGTACGTCTGGAAGAGCGCGACGGGCGCGTCGTCCCGCAGCACCAGGTAGCCGTGGTGCGTGGGGAGGGTGTCCAGGTGCGCGTAGATCTCCTCGACCTGTTCGACGGTCGCCTCCCGCATGCCCCAGAACCGGGCCCGCTCCTCGGTGACCCAGCCGTGCAGCAGCCCGGCGTCGCGCCCCGGGTCGACGGGGACCAGGCGGACCGTGCCGAAGCCGTCGATCCTCCGCTCGTACACGGTCGCGGCGGTGCTCGTCGGGGGCGTGGTCATCGGGACTCCTTGGTCAGACGGTTCCAGTCGGTGGTCACGGGTACGAGTTCGCCCCGCAGCCACAGCGGCAGTTGGTCGCGGTGGTGCGCGTCGCCCGGGACGCCGGACGCGCCGAGGGGCACCACCCACAGGCTGTCCTCGCGTCGCGCGAGGTCCCACACGTAGCGGGCGGCCGGTCCGCGCGCGCAGCGGTCGGTGACGCCGGGGACGCTGGACGTGGACAGCACGCAGTCGTGGTCCCCGGCCACCCCCGGCCAGCCGCCGGGCGGCGCGGACGGCAGGGCCTGCCACGGCGCGAGCCGGTGCACGTCGCCCCAGGCCACCGGCGCTACGTCCGTCGCCGCGACCGCCTCGACGGCCGCCGCGACGATGCCGGGCCGGTCGATCCCGGGCAGCAGGCCGGTCGTCAGCAGGGTCTCCAGGGCGAAGCCGACGCGCGAGGTGAGGTGGAGCCACGGCAGGAAGACGCCGGGGTACGCAGGGTCCGCCACCGGCTCGGTCAGCGCGGCCAGTTCCGGGTGGGCGGCGATCCGCCGGACCACCTCGCTCCGTACGGCGGCGTACGCCGTGGCGTCCGTGCTGCCGGCCTCCATCCGGCGGTCCCAGCGCAGCAGCCGGTCCCGCAGCCCGGCGGCCCGCTCGCTGAGCCCTTCGAGGCCGGCGGCCAGCTCCAGCAGCGGCCGGGAGGACGCGAGGTGGGTGTCGGTGTGGACGTCCGCCATCCCGCCGGCGGTCCAGGAGTCCGACCCGGCGAGCAGGTGCCCGATGCGGTCGGCGCGGTACGGGGGTGCGAACTCGACGCCCAGCGGTGCGGCAAGGCCCCGCTGGTTGGCCATCACGGCGACGCCGTCGACTTCGGCCCGGGGCAGCGGGCCGTGGTCGCCGCGCCATGCGTACGCCGCTTCCCAGGCGGGCACGACGCGCAGCCCGTTGTCCCGGTGGCGCAGCGGCACGCGACCCGCGACCCGGTGCAGCAGGCCGCCTTCGGTGTCGGCCGCCTGGACGACGTTGACGGGCTCGACCCACCGGTCGAACGCCCGGTCCACATCGGCGGCGGTGCGCGCCCTGAGCAGCGCGGGCAGCGCGGCGAAGCCGAGGTCCTCGTACACGCGCGTCGGGCAGCGCAGGCTGATGGTCAGGGCCTCGTCGGGGCCGCCGACGACGACGGGGCCGCGCTCGGTCTCCACGACCTCCGTCTCGACCGGGTCGCCGCCCGCCACCTCGACGGTCTCCGTGTGGACGGCGGCGGGCCGCCAGCCGTCGGGGCCGAGCGCCTCGACGCCGGAGCCGTCGGGGGTGCGCCGCAGCTGCTCGCGGTAGAGGTCCTGGTAGTCGGCCATGGCGTTGGTGATCGCCCAGGCCACGGACGAGGTGTGGCCGAAGTGCGCGATGCCGGGGACACCGGGCACGGCGAGGCCGACGACGTCGTACTCGGGGCAGGCGAGCCGTACCTGCTGGTAGACGCCCGGGTCCTCGATGAACCGGTGCGGGTCGCCCGCGATCAGCGGTGCGCCGGTGGCGGTGCGCCCGCCGGTGACCAGCCAGCCGTTGCTGCCGGAGGTGCCGGGACCGTCGGTGGCGAACAGGGTGATCGCCTCGTCGCCGAGCCTGCGGGCGACCTCCTCGCGCCACAGCTTGGTGGGGAAACCGGCGAAGAGGATGTGCGTGGACAGCCAGATCCCGAGCGGCGTCCACGGCTGCCACGTCCCCGGCGTGAGCCCCGTGGCGGCGAACTCCGGTGCGCGGCGGGCCCCCTCGGCGAGACCGGCGTTGACGCCTTCGACGTACCGCGTGACCCAGGCGGCGGTGTCCGCGTCGAGGGCGCGGAAGCAGCGCCGGGCGGTGTCGTCCAGGCGGGAGCGGCGGGCGAAGACGTCCCAGCCGGCGCTGTCGGGGCCGAGGAAGGCGGCGGTGGTGCCCTGGGAGCGGTGCCGCTCGACCTCGATCTGCCAGGCGCGGTCGGTGGCGGCGTTGCGGCCCTGCGCGAACGCGAGCTCGTGTGCGGTGGCTGCGCGGAGATGGGGGATTCCCCAGGCGTCCCGGAAGACCTCGGTGTGCACGTTGTTCCCCATCTTGATTCCACTGACGCGTCCGGCCAGGCAGGTAAGGTTCGCCTAACCTAATCGACGCCGTGCCGGGAGCCAAGCCGGGGTCCTGGTGGGCCGGGGCGCCCGCCGGTGAGGCGGCGCCCCGGCGCCCACTACGGGCACAGAGCGGCGCGTACGAGCGCGAGGTCGGCGTCGGACGCCAGCCCCGCGTGATAGAGGCGCAGTTCGCTCGCGCCCAGCTCCGCCGCCCGCTCGGCGTCCCGGGCGAGCGTGGCGGGGCTGCCGCCCATCCCCGAGACGACGCCGAGATTGGCGGCCAGGACGCTCGCCGCACCCGGGCTCCGGTGCGCCGCGAAGGGCGCGAGCGGTTCGGGGCCTGCGGCGCAGGGGACCACCACCCCGTCCGCGACACCGAGGATGTGCCGGGGATCGACCCCCGCGTTCGCCCCGCAGCGGTACGCCGCCGGATCGGCGTGCAGCAGCACCTGGAAGCCGGGGGGCGCGGCGGCCCGTACCGCCGCGACCGCCGCCTCCTGGAGCGTACGGGCGGCACGGGTGCGCCAGGCGAGCGTCGCGGCGGCCGAGTCGGCCCCGATCAGCTTCTCGACGGCCTGCCATCCGGCGTCCGTGGAACCGGCGGCCCAGGCCGGGTCGAGGGCCCGGCGCACGACGGCCGCCAGCTCGTCCGCGTCCAGGCCCTGTTCGCCGTACCCGCTGCGGCAGTCCGCGCAGAAGCAGAGCGACATCAGGTACTGCGCCGCGTCCCCGAGCGCCACCCCCGCGGTCTTGTCGTGCGCGTGCAGATGGGCCAGGCCGTACCAGCCGCAGGACTCCAGCTCGGTGCCGCGCGCTCCGGGGCGTACGGCCGCCTCGGCCGCGAGATCGGTGAGGTACGCGCGGACGGCGGGCCGGGCGATGCAGGGCGCCCAGGGGTAGCGGTCGCCGTACGCGTTGACGACGGAGGTGTCCGGATGCTCGGCGCCGAGGCGGGAGTTGTGCGCGAGCACGACCCAGGAGTGGACGTCGAGCCCGGCCGCCGCGAGCGCTTCGGCCGCCTCGCCGTACGCGTCGGCACAGGGCGCCCAGTCGCCCGCGGCGTACGGCCGCAGGCCGCGGCCCGACCAGCGGGACGCGTCCACGGGGTAGAGCACGGCGGCGTGTTCGGCGGTGACGACGCGGTGGCGGGGGTGGCGGGGCGTGAGGGCACGGGTCGAGTGGTAGGCGGAGGCGAGGGTGACCTGCTGGACGCCGAGGTCCGCGACGCGGGCGGCGGCGTCCGGGTCGCCGACGACGTCCCACGGGTAGAGGAAGGCGGCGGCTCTCACACGCCCTCACCGCCGTCGCCCGCGCCGATCAGGGCCCGGCCGCGCTCGACGAGTTCGGCCAGCGCCTTGACGTGCGCGGGGTCCGGCTCGCTGAGCGGCGGCCGTACTCCGCCGACGTCCAGACCGGTGAGACGCACCCCGGCCTTGACGAGCGACACGGCGTATCCGCGGCCGAGACCGCGCAGTTCGACGAGGGGGGCGTAGAAACCGTCGAGCAGGCGGTTGACGGTGTCGTCGTCGCCGCTGTTCAGGGCCCGGTGGAAGGCGAGGGCGATGTCGGGGGCGAAGCAGAAGACGGCGGAGGAGTAGAGGGTGACGCCGATGCCCCGGTAGGCGAGTCCGGTGAGTTCGGCGGTGGGCAGGCCGTTGAAATACAGGAAGGGGTGGCCGGGCGGCAGCTCGCGGCGGACCGCGCCGATGACCCGCTGCATCAGGTCGAGGTCGCCGTGGCCGTCCTTGAGCCCGATGATGCCGGGCACCCGGGCGAGTTCGACGACCGTCTCGGGGGTGAAGACCGCGTTGTCGCGCTGGTAGACGATCACGTCGAGGGAGGTGGCGGCGGCCAGTTCGGTGTAGTGCCGCAGCAGCCCCCGCTGGTCGGCGACGACGAGGTACGGGGGCATGGCGAGCAGGCCGTCGGCGCCCGCGTCCTCGGCGATGCGCGCGTACTGGACGGCGAGGGCCGTGCCGTAGCCCGCTCCGGCGACGACGGGGACCCGGCCGGCCGCCTCCTCGACGGCGGCGGCCACGCAGACGCGGAACTCCTCGGGTGTGAGGGCGTGGAACTCGCCGGTGCCGCAGCAGGCGAAGACGGCGGCAGCGCCGTCCTCGATGCCGGCGCGCACATGGGCGCGGAAGACGTCCACGTCGAGGGCTCCGTCCGGCCCGTACGCGGTGACGGGGAAGAACAGCAGGCCGTCGAGTCGGCCGGCGAGCGGGGCTGAGGTCACGGGCGCTCCCTGTGCGTGCACAATTATGATCCGCGTCTATATCCCTGAACGCCGTCACGCTAAAGCAGCCACCAGGGGGCGGTCAAGACGAGAAACACCAAGAGGGAAGCGGACAGCGGGCCTTGGCGCGACACTTGACGGGGTTCGCCGCCACTCCTTAGCGTGTCCACGCATGTGAATGCGGTCCACGCATACGTACTCGCCCGAGGAGAGCCGCCGATGCCCGCACCCCGCACCGTCCTGCTGACCGGCGCCGCAGGAGGGGTCGGCACCCTGATGCGCGGCCTGCTTCCGGCGTACGGCTACACCCTGCGCCTGTTCGACATGACGCCCGTCGACGGCGAGCCGGACGCGATCACCGCCGACCTCGCGGACAAGGAGGCGCTGCGCGAGGCCGTGCGCGGCGTCGACGCCGTCATCCATCTGGCGGGCATCTCGCTGGAAGCGCCCTTCGAGAAGATCGTGCGCGCCAACATCGAGGGGACGTACAACCTCTACGAGGCGGCCCGCGCGGAGGGGATCCGGCGGATCGTCTCCGCCTCCTCCAACCACGCGGTCGGCTTCACCCCCGTCCCCGCCGAGGGCGCGCCCCTGATCCCCGCCGGAACCCCGCACCGCCCCGACACCTTCTACGGCCTCTCCAAGGCCTTCGGCGAGGACCTGGCCCAGCTGTACTGGGACCTGCACGGCGTCGAGACCGTGTCGGTCCGGATCGGCTCCCTGTTCATGGAGCCCACGTCCGTGCGGATGCTGTCCGTGTGGCTGAGCCCCGGGGACGGCGCCCGCCTCCTGCACGCCGCGCTCACCGCCGAGGACGTGGGCCACACCGTCGTCTACGGCTCCTCCGCCAACACCCGCCTGTGGTGGGACCTGTCGACCGCGCGGGCCCTCGGGTACGAGCCGCGGGACGACTCCGAGCAGTACGCCGGGAAGCTGATCGCGGACCAGGGGGAACTCGACCCGGCCAATCCGGAGCACGCCCACCTGGGCGGCCCGTTCTGCACCGACCCGCCCCGGTGGCCCCACTGAAAACGAGGAGACGGGCGGCCGGGCGGCGGGCATGATGCCGTCCATGCCCAGACCTCACGGATTCCGTTACGAACGCTTCGGCGACGGCAGCGTCACCCTCACCCACCAGGGCCGGCCGGCCGGCACCCTGCGGGGCGCCCGCGCCGAGAAGTTCCTCGCCCAGGCCGAGGCGGGCGACGAGCAGCTGGTCATGGCCCGCTGGACAGGGGCGTACAAACACGGCAACGAGCGGGCGGCGAGGAATCACCCGCGCAACGGGTGACGGGTGGGGGAACGGCACAGCGGGCTCGGTCGTTAGCTTTGGCATGACCGCAATGACCCCCGGCTCGAACATTCCGCTCCCCACCGCCCGCGTGGCCGTGGACGTGGCCGCCCCCGTGCGGCTCGACGTATCGGGCCTGCTGCTCACCGCCGACGGCAAGGTCCGCTCGGACGACGACTTCATCTTCTACAACCAGCCGGCCGGCCCCGGCGTCACCTACCGCTCCGGCGGCGGCGCCGCCCCCGACGCGATCGTGGTGGACACCTCGGCGGTCCCGCCGGGCATCGAGAAGATCGTGGTCACGGCGAGCCCGGACGCCGCCGGACAGACCTTCCAGGGCATCGAGCCCACCGCCACGGTGCGGGGCGCCGACGACGGCGCGGCCATCGCGACGTTCACCCCGCCGCGCCTCGGCTCCGAGACGGCGCTCGTGGTCGTGGAGATCTACCTCCGCAACGGCGCATGGAAGGTCCGCGCGGTCGGCCAGGGGTACGCGAACGGCCTGGCCGGCATCGCGACGGACTTCGGGGTCTCGGTGGAGGAGGAGCCCGCCGCTCCGGCCGCCCCGGCGCCCGTACAGGCCCCCGCGGCCCCGCCGGCGCCTCAGACGGCCGACCCGCGGGCCGCCGCGGCCCCGGCTGCCCCCGCCGCCCCGCCCGCGCCGCCCGCCGGCAGCGGCAAGGTCAACCTGGACAAGGGCCGGGTCAGCCTTCAGAAGAACCAGACGGTCTCGCTGGTCAAGGGCGGCCGCCCGCTGCTCTCCCAGGTCAAGATGGGGCTCGGCTGGGAGCCGGCGTTCCGCGGCAAGGACATCGACCTGGACGCGTCCGTCATCGCGTACGACGGGACGCGCAAGCACCTCGACAGCTGCTACTTCGGCAAGCTGTCGATCCTGAACGGCGCGGTCAAGCACTCCGGCGACAACCTCACCGGCGAGGGCGCGGGCGACGACGAGGTCATCACCGTCGACCTCGGCCGGATCCCCCCGGAGGCGACGGGCCTGGTGTTCACGGTGAACTCCTTCACGGGACAGAAGTTCACCGAGGTGGCCAAGGCGTACTGCCGACTGCTGGACGCGGCGACCGGTGAGGAACTGGTCCGCTTCGACCTGACGGGCGCCGAGCCGCAGACGGGGGTGATGATGGCGAAGCTGATCAAGCAGTTCTCTGGAGAATGGGAAATGACCGCGATGGGCGACTTCGTGAAGAGTCGCACCGTTCGCGGCATGGTCAAGCCGGCAGCCCAGGCCCTCTAGCGCTAGCGCGCGGGAGGGACTAGAGCTTGGTCAGTTTGGTGAAGGGGCTCAGGATGCGGCCCTGGCGCCCTGCGAAGTCGATGAGAACGGCCGCCTCGCCTTCGACGGCGACGACCCTCCCGAGTCCGAACTGATCATGCGAAACCCGGTCGCCCACCTCGAAGACCTCGATCGGGGGGGCGTCCGCGGCGGGGACGTTGAAGGGACTGGACGGCAGGTAGCGCCGGGCTCCGGCTGACTTTGTCATTAGTTGAGAGTATGCGCCCCGCGAGGCCGCCACGCCATGCCCGTCCATGATCACTTCACCCGGGACCGGTCGGCGGCCCCGTCCGGAGACGACGGCCGCACCCCGCGAAACGCCCGGCCCGCAAGGCCACCGGGCGTGTGCGGGGCAGGCGTTGCGAACGGAGCGTGACCGGACGGGTACCGGCAAAAATTCACGGGAAAGACCGGAATCCGCGCCGCCGCGCGGGCCGGCCGACGCCCCCCGCCGGTCGCGGAACGACCGCCCTCCGCCCGGCGAACACACGTGCCCGTTCCGCAAGGACTTTGCGGTGGAACGAAATTGTCCGCGCGGGCGGAAAAGGCGCCGGGCGCCCGTGCGATGCGCGTCCGCAGGGCCTCGTATCGGCGCGGAAATGACGGCGGCCGATTGCGTGCCGACGGGTGTCCGTGCGGGCGTCCGTACGGGCGTCGCCGGGCTGAACCGCTGCTCAGCGTCATGGCGGCCACAGGCCGGAAGCCACTCCGGGCACGGTCAACAGGTGTGGTCCGGCGCCGGGAATGCCTTTCGGGCCGCCACCGGGAAAGCAAGGGCGAAAATCCCCGAATTCCCCGTGGCCGGGCGACGGGAATTCGCGGGATGCGGGGCCGGAAGCCGGATGGTTCGCCCACGACCGCAACCGCCCGGCCGCCGGACGCGTCGCAGTTGACATCCGGGACACTGGGTCACGATCACGATCGCGTACGACCGGAGGGACCACGGCATGGCCGAGCGCGCGGAGTACCGCATTGTCTCGCTGATCGGTGAGGGCGGTACCGGCCGTGTGCACCTGGCACGGGACCCCGCCGGGCGCCTGGTCGCCCTGAAAACGGTCCACGACCGGCTGACCGCCACCCCCCGGTTCCGCGAGCGCTTCCGCCGGGAGGCGGCCGCCGCCCTGCGGGTGCGCGGGCCGTTCACCGCGACGGTTGTGGACACCGGCACGGAGGACCGGCAGCCCTGGCTCGCGGCCGAGTTCTGCGTGGGGCCGCCCCTGGTGGAGGCCGTCACCACGGCGGGACCGATGGGGCCGGCGGACCTCGGCACGTTCGGCTCCGCGATCGCCGTGGCCCTGTCGGCCATCCACGGCGCGGGCCCCGCCCCGCTGGACCTGAAGCCCGCGCACGTCCTGATCACCGACCGCGGCCCGAAGATCGTCGACTTCGGCACCGCGGGCCGCTCCGCCGGGCTGGATCCGGCCGCCACCGGCTTCCTCGGCTTCGTCGCCCCGGAGGAGCTGACGCCGGGCGGCCGGGCCGACACACCCGCCGACGTGTTCGCCCTGGGAGCGCTGCTCGCGCTGTCCAGTACGGGACGCAATCCGTTCGGGTCGGGCAGCGCCGAGCAGGTCACCGAGCGGACCCTGCACGACACCCCCGACCTCGTCGGCGTGCCGGGCGCCGAATGGCCCGGTTTCCTCGCGGCCTGCCTGGCCACCGCCCCCGCCGACCGGCCGAGCATGCCGGAGGCCCTCGCCTGGTGCGCGGAGCGCGCCGCCCCCGTGCCGTGGTGGGAGCAGGAGCTGGTGGCCGGCCTCGTCCGGGAGCACCAGGAGGACCTGGCCGGCCTCCTCGCCGTCAGTGAGGGCGGCGGCGCCGCCACGGACCGGTGATCGCGACCATGACGCCCGGTTCCTGGACGCAGGCGTAGAGCGTCTTCCCGTCCGGCGAGAAGACGACCCCGGCGAACTCGCTGTACTCCGGCTCGGCCTCGGTGCCGACGTTCAGCTCGTTGCGCGCGATGGGGTACGTACGGCCGCTCTCCGTGGCGCCGAACAGGTACTGGCCGCCCTCGCCGTCCTCCGCCACGACCAGCCCGCCGTAGGGCGAGACGGTGATGTTGTCCGGCCCGTCGAACCGCCCGCCCGTGCCGAGCAGCACCTTGAGGGTGAGGGTGCGGCGCCGGGGGTCGTAGAACCACACCTGTCCGTCGTGCGGCTGGCCCGGGCTTTCGTCACGGGCGTACGACGAGACGATGTACGCGCCGCCGTCGGCCCACCACATGCCCTCCAGCTTGCGGGCGCGCGTGATGTCCCCGTCGTCGAACTGCTCGCGCACCGGGACCGTACGGCCGTCCCGGTCCGGTACGTCGATCCAGTCGACGCCGTAGACCGTGCCGACGCGGGTGGCGCGCGACAGGTCGTCGACGAACCGCCCGCCCGAGTCGAAGCACTTGGGCGCCTGGAGGGTGCCCGCGTCGTCCGCGAGCCCGCGCAGCTTGCCCCGGCCGTGCCGGAAGCCGTGCGGCGGGACCCAGCGGTAGAGCAGTCCGTTGGGCTCCGAGTCGTCCTCGGTGAGGTAGGCGTGGCCGCGCTTCGGGTCGATGACGACGGCCTCGTGGTCGAAGCGTCCGAAGGCCTTGATCGGCTGCGGGTCCAGATTGGCGCGGCGGTCGTGCGGGTCGACCTCGAAGACGTAGCCGTGATCCTTGGTCATGCCGTTCTGGCCGGCCCGGTCGGAGTTCTCCTCGCACGTCAGCCAGGTGCCCCACGTGGTGGTGCCGCCCGCGCAGTTGGTGGACGTGCCGGCGATGCCGACCCATTCGGCGACCTCGCCGCCGCGGTGCACCTCGACGACCGTGCAGCCGCCGGCCGCCGCCGGGTCGTACACCAGGCCCTCGGTGAGCGGCACCGGGTGCTTCCACTTGGACCGCGCGCCCTTGAGCTCGTGGTTGTTCACCAGCAGGGTCACCCCGCGCGGCCCCTCGAAGGCGCCGGTTCCGTCGTGCTTGGACGGGGTGAACTCACCGGACTCCAGCCGGGTGACTCCCGCGTGCGTGACGATCCGGTAGGAGAATCCCGCGGGGAGGGCCAGGATCCCCTTCGGGTCGGGTACGAGCGGCCCGTAGCCGAGGCCGTGCCCGCTCCCCGTCAGGTCACCGGCGTCCCCGGTCTCCGCCGGTTCGTCGGCGGCGAGGGCTCCGGGGGCGGTGGCGAGCGCGCCGACGCTGCCGACGAGGGCCACGGAGGCGCCCGTGATGGCGGAGTGTCTGGCGAAGTCCCTGCGGGTGATCGTCATGCGTACCTCCTGAGGCCCGTGAGGGGCACGTGTTTTCGGCGTCAGGCTCGCGCGCGCGTATAAACGGGGGCTGAACAGTGCCCGTCGTACGAGAGGCCACCCGTCATGCACCTGCCCCCGCACGCGCTGCCGCAGCCGCCCCCGCGCCTGCCGTCCGCCGGGCGTCGCGTCCTCGTCAGCGGCGCGTCGCGCGGTCTGGGCCGCGCCGTCGCGCACGCCTTCGCGGCGGGCGGCGACCGCGTCGCCGTCCACTACGGCTCGCGGCGCGAGGACGCCGAGCGGACCCTGGACGGGCTGGCCGGTACGGGCCATGTGCTCGTCGGCGGCGACCTGTCCGACCCGGCGGGGGCCGCCGCCGTCGCGGACCTGGCGGCCGACGGCCTCGGCGGCATCGACGTGCTGGTGAACAACGCGGCCGTCAACGAGCGCCACCCGCTCGCCGAGACGCCCTACGACGCGTGGGTGTCCGCGTGGCAGCGCCATGTGGAGGTCAACCTGCTGGCCACGGCCCACCTCAGCCACCTGGCGGCCCGCCGCATGATCGAGCAGGGCACGGCCGGCCGGATCGTCAACATCGGCTCACGCGGCGCGTTCCGCGGGGAGCCGGACCACCCGGCGTACGGAGCGACGAAGGCGGCGGTGCACGCGCTCGGCCAGTCCCTCGCGGTGTCCCTGGCTCCGTACGGCATCGGGGTCGCCTCCGTGGCCCCCGGGTTCTTCGACACCGAGCGCGTCGCGGAGCGGCTGAACGGCGCGGAGGGCGAGGCGATCCGCGCGCAGAGCCCGTTCGGACGGGTGGCGACGGCGCAGGAGATCGCGAGCGCGGTGGTGTGGCTGGCATCGCCGGAGGCCGAGTGGTCCTCGGGAGCGGTGCTGGACCTCAACGGGGCCTCGCACCTGCGGACTTGAGGGAGAAGCGACCGGGGGCGCCGCGGCCGAGGAGTCGCCCCCGGCCACCGTCCGCGAAACAGGGCCTCCCACGCCACCGGACACCCTTCATGACACCAGCCGAGGCACCGGACGCGCGGCACCACTCCCCGTCGCACCCATCCGCGACCGGCCGGCCGTCGAGGGCGCGGCCACGGTGCGCAGCGGCAACCGCCGTTCGCCCCCGTGTCCCCTCAACTCCCCTTGCGGGACCGTGCCTTGAACGCCGCCTTGCGCGCTTCCTTCGCCGCCTTCTTGTCCGGGTGCAGGCGGCCCATCGCCTCCAGGACGTCCGCCGTGGCGGGGTGGTCCACCCGCCAGGCCGCGTCGAAGAATCCGCTGTGCCGCCCGGTCAGGCCCGCCACGAGCCCCTGGAGCTCCTCGGGTTCGCCGTCCGCGTCGAGCTGCGCGGCGATGGTGTCGATCGCGAGCCAGAAGATCATCGACTCGGGCGGCGGCGGCACGTCGGAGGCCCCGTGCTCGGCGAGCCAGACGCGGGCCAGGCCGCCCAGCTCCGCGTCGTCCAGCACCTCCCGCACCGCCTCCTCCGCCTCCGGCCCCACCAGCGACAGCGCCTGCTGGCTGCGCAGCCTGCGCAGCGGCGCGCCCGCGTCCGTGCCACGCGCGGCGGCGAGCAACTCCCGTGCGGCGGCGGCCGGTTCGCGCTTGGCGAGCCACAGCTGCGTCTCGGCGCCCGCGGACGCCTCGGCGAAGTACGCGATGCCGTCGAGCAGCACCTCCGCGCCCTTGTCCGCCAGATCGCCCACCGCGGGCGCGTCGACGCCCGCTTCGAGCAGCCGGGCCCGGACGCCGTACAGGCCGAGGGGGGTCAGGCCCACCATTCCGTACCGCGTCACGTCCTCGTCGTCGGCCGGCGGCTCCGGCTCCGCGCCCTCCTCGGCCATCAGTGCCTCGTCCACCGGCCGGTACGCGACGAGACCGATCGGCTCCAGGACCCTGAACTGGTCGTCGAGCCGCATCATCGCGTCCGACACCTGCTCCAGCACGTCGTCGGTCGGCTCGCCCATGTCGTCCGGGACGATCATCGAGGCGGCCAGCGCGGGCAGCGGCACCGGGCCCTCGCCCGCCCCCTCGGAGACGGTCAGCAGGTACAGGTTCCCGAGGACGCCCTCCAGGAACTCCGCCTCCGCCTCCGGGTCCCAGTCCAGCGCCTCGAAGTCGATCTCCCCGTCGCCGCCGATGAAGTCGGCCAGGTCCTCGAGTACGGGCGCCGTGGCGTCCGCGAAGACGGCGTCGAAGGCGTCGAGCCAGATGGCGAGTACGTCCTGGGGGCTGCCGGAGGTGAGCAGCGCCAGGTTCTCGCCGACCGTCACGGTGCCGCCCGCCTCCGCCCCGTCCTCGGCGCCTTCCGCACCCCCGGGGTCCTCGGTGGGGTCCGTCACGTCGACGAGCCCCGTGTCGACGGCCAGCCGCCACGCCTCGCTGGCCTCCGCCGCACCGTCCGCGTCGGCGGCGAGGCCGAGGTGTGCGGCGGCCTCCGGCAGTTGCTCGTCGGCCAGTTCACCGCCGGCTCCGACCCGCGTGGCGGGTCCGGCCCACCGGGCGAGGCTCGCGGCGCGCGCGAGCAGCGGCGAGGCGAGCGCCGCCCGCGCCAGCTCGGCGTCGGAGTGGAGCCGCACCGGCGGCAGGGTCGGGCGGTCACCGGACATCTGGGGGTTCTCCTTGACGCATGCGGGTCGGGCGGCCCCCAGCGTAGACGTATTTGCCCCCATGCCACCGGGTTCATGTACCCGTCAGAATCCGTACACCCGGCGACCCTTGACAACCCCCGGTCGCACACAAGAGATTGACGCGCGTAGAACACTGCTCCACCCCTCATCCATCGCACTCGGAGCCACGAGATGACTTCCCGTTCCTCCCTCCCCGGATCCGCCGCCGCCGCGGCCGTCGCAGCCGCCGCACTGGCCGGCGGACTGCTGGCGGGCTCGGCCTCCGCCTCGGCTCCCCCGGCCGCAACGGCCGCCTCCGCCGCGGAAATCCGGATCCACGACATCCAGGGCACCACGCGCATATCCCCGCTCGTCGGGCAGCAGGTCACCGACGTGTCCGGCATCGTCACCGGTGTCCGGGCGTACGGCTCGAAGGGGTTCTGGTTCCAGGACCCCGAGGCCGACGCCGACGCGGCCACCAGCGAGGGCGTCTTCGTCTTCACCGGCTCCGCGCCGACGGTCGCCGTCGGCGACGCGGTCAAGGTGTCCGGCACGGTCGGGGAGTACGTCCCCGGCGGCACGGCCTCCGGCAACCAGTCGCTCACCCAGATCACCAAGCCGGTCGTGACCGTGGTGTCCTCCGGCAACCCGCTGCCCGCGCCGGTCACCGTCTCGGCCAAGTCCGTGCCGGCGGAGTACGCCCCCGAGGGCGACCCGGCGGCCGGCGGCAGCATCAACGCGCTCCCGTTGCGGCCGCGCTCGTACGCCCTCGACTACTACGAGTCGCTGGAGGGCAGCAACATCCGCATCGGCTCCTCCCGCGTGGTCGGCGCGACCGACCCGTACTCCGAGCTCTGGGTCACGGTGAAGCCGCACGAGAACGACAACCGCCGCGGCGGCGCGGTCTACGGCTCGTACACCTCGCAGAACACCGGCCGGCTCCAGATCCAGCAGCTCGCGCCGATCTCCGAGAAGCCGTTCCCGAAGGCGAACGTCGGCGACGTGCTCTCCGGTACGACCGAAGGCCCGCTGGACTTCAACCAGTTCGGCGGCTACACCCTGACGGCCCGCACGCTGGGCACGGTCACCGACCGGGGGCTGGAGCGCGAGTCGACCCGCCCGCAGCGCCGCGGCGAGCTCGCGGTGGCGACGTACAACGTCGAGAACCTCGACCCGGGCGACCCGCAGGACAAGTTCGACGCGCTGGCGGCGGCGGTCGTGGACAACCTTGCCTCGCCCGACATCCTCGCCCTGGAGGAGATCCAGGACGACAACGGCGCGAAGAACGACGGCACGGTCTCCGCCGAGGAGACGCTGAAGAAGTTCACGGCCGCCATCACCGCGGCCGGCGGCCCGGCGTACGCCTGGCGCACGATCGACCCGGCGAACAATAAGGACGGCGGCGAGCCCGGCGGCAACATCCGCCAGGTCTTCCTCTTCAACCCCGAGCGCGTCTCCTTCACCGACCGCGGGGCCGGCGACGCCGCCACCGCGACCGGTGTCGTCCAGGAGGACGGCCGCGCGGCCCTGACCCACTCCCCCGGCCGGATCGACCCGGCGAACGCCGCCTGGGAGAACAGCCGCAAGCCGCTCGCCGGCGAATTCACCTTCCGCGGCCGTACGGTCTTCGTGATCGCGAACCACTTCGGGTCGAAGGGCGGCGACGAGGGTCTCCCGTCGCACCACCAGCCGCCGGTGCGCAAGTCGGAGGTCAAGCGGCTGGAGCAGGCGCAGTCCGTCAACGCGTTCGTCAAGGACATCCTCAAGGCGCAGCGCTCCGCGGACGTCCTCGTCCTCGGCGACATCAACGACTTCGAGTTCTCCGCCACGACGCAGGCCCTCACGGCGGACGGCGCGCTCTACCCGGCGGTCAAGTCACTGCCGAGGTCGGAGCGTTACTCGTACGTCTTCCAGGGCAACAGCCAGGTGCTCGACCAGATCCTGACCAGCCCGTCGATCAAGAAGTTCAGCTACGACAGCGTGCACATCAACGCCGAGTTCGCCGAGCAGAACAGCGACCACGACCCCCAGGTCCTCCGCTTCCGCCCGTAGTCGGTCACACGCCCGCGCTCAGACTGAGCGCGGGCGTGTACCGCCGCACGCCACCGCCCGTCACACCCGGGTAGCCGTGGACCCTGCGCCACTGCGGCGTCGCCGCGCCCACTCCCCCCGTGCCCCCCAGCGCCTCGATGTGCGCCCCGGCGCTCTCCCACTCGGCGTAGTTGAGCACACGCGTCCCGTCCGTGCCGACGTGGAAGTGACCGGCGATCCCGCCGGGGTGCAGTCCGGGGTCGGTGGCGAGCGCCTCGAAGACCGTGTCGACCCAGTCCCGCTGCCGGGCGGCGTCGGCCCCGTCGAACTCGACGTCCACGATCACGACGCACCCGGGCTCGCGGTCGCCGCCACCCGGCGTCAGCGGCGTACTGCGATACAACTCGTAGGAACGCACGCTCAACCGCTCGATCCCGGGTACGGCCGCGTCGATCTCGGCGTTGCGCTCGTCCCGGGGACCGGCGGCGAACGCACGGTAGTCGCCCATGCCCCGCCACTGCGAGTAGTGCAGCAGAGTGTCACCGTCCTCGCCGACGTACAGGCTGTACGAGAGCAACCCCTCGCCCGGCCACGGACGGCCGCGCCACGCCCGCCCGACCGCCTCGACGACCGCACGCTGCCGCTCAGGCGTACCGACCCGCCAGGTGCTCACCAGCGTCACACCGACGTCCGAACGCCCCACCACGGGACGGATGCCGACCTGCGCTCCTCGTACGGACATGGCGAATCCTCCTCACCGGGGCACCGGCGGCGCCCTCTCGTGATCCCCATGCTCGAACCCGAAGCATGGTTGAGGTCAAGCCCGCGAGCCGCGGCCACCCCCACACCAGGACCCACCGGCGATGTGCGTTCTGCGGCCGCCCCAACCGGTCACGACGTCCGCCGGAATCAGTCGCGGGGAGCCGAACGCCAGGCGGTCAGGGTCAGTTCGTCCACCGTGCGCACATCGCTGCCCTCCAGCGGAAACCTCCGCGCCTTCTCACCGGCGGCCGGGGCGATCTCCAGGGCGGAAGCCTGCTGCAGTCGACCGGTCTTGGGATTACTGGTCCAGGAGAGGAGCGACCGCACGCTCTCGCCGGGGGCGAGGAGCACCGGGACGGGCCCCTCGTCCCTGCCCATGTACGAGGAGCCGCGCCTCACCCAGACGTCGAGCACTTCGCCGTCGGTCCTTAGAGCCTGGACGCTCGGGTAACCGAAGACCTGGTGGGGATCCTTGCCGCAGTTGGTCAGAGTGAGCCCCACGGCCCGGTGGCCGAGGGCCGCCTCCACCTCCCCCATGGACACTTCGGGCCCGCCGGACGAGCAGCCGGCCGCCCGGGCCACGTCCGTGGGCGACCCGGACACCGACGGCACAGGGGCAACCGTGGCGCTGGGCGAGGGAAGCGGCTTCGCCGTCCGTACGGTCCTCGGTTCCCCCTCCCCATCGGGTACGAGGAATTCGCACCCCGACAGCGCCAGCACCCCCACGGCCACCCAGGCCACCGTTCCACCGGCTTCGCGTATGCCCACGTTCCACTCCCCCACCCGATCGTCGCGACAAGTCTCCCGCCTCGACGGCCCCGTGCCTGGGACAGGGGAGGTGGCCGGTGGGGCGTGGTGGGCGTGTGCGTGTCGCCTTCCTGGGCCCCCACATCCCGCACCGCCCCACTGTTCAGCGATGCTTGCCGTTCGGCCAAGCAGATCTAAGTGGACCTTCATCGTCCCAGCGGTCGAGACTGCCCGTATGACCGCGACTCCACACAGCCCGCAGCGCCCGCCCAGCCCCTTCGGCCGCGCTCTCTGCGCGATGATCACTCCTTTCACCCCCGAGGGCGGCCTCGACCTCGACGGCGCCCAGTCGCTCGCCGACCGTCTGGTGACCGGGGGCGGATGCGAGGGTCTGGTGCTGAGCGGCACCACCGGCGAGTCCCCGACCACCACCGACGCCGAGAAGAGCGCGCTCGTACGGGCCGTACGCGAGGCGGTGGGCGACCGGGCGTCGGTCCTGGCCGGCGTCGGCAGTGCCGACACCCGGCATACGGTTGAGCTGGCGCGGGAGGCCGAACGGGCGGGCGCGAACGGCCTGTTGGTGGTCACCCCGTACTACAGCCGGCCGCCGCAGGAGGCGGTGGAGGCGCACTTCCTGCGGGTCGCGGACGCGGTCGGCGTGCCGCTGATGCTGTACGACATCCCCGGTCGCACCGGCACCCGCATCGAGGTGGAGACCATGCTGCGCCTCGCCGCCCACCCGCGGATCACCGCCGTCAAGGACTGCGCGTACGACCTGCTGGGCAGCGCCACCGTCATGTCCCGGACGGAACTGGCCTACTACTCGGGCTGCGAGGAGCTGAACCTGCCCCTCTACGCGGTGGGCGGCGCCGGCTGTGTCAGTACGGTCGCCAACTGTGCGCCCCGCGCGATGCGGGCCGTCCTCGACGCGTACGACGCCGGTGACACGCGGGGCGCGGCGCTCGCGCACCGGCGGGCGCTGCCCCTGATCACGCTGATGATGGCGTCGGGCCTGCCGGGCACGGTCACCGCGAAGGGACTTCTCGGCGCCCTCGGGCTGCCGTCGGGCCCGGTCCGCGAACCGCTGCGGCCCGCCGACCGTACGACGGTCGACGGGCTGCTGCGGGCGCACGAGGCGCTGGGCTGATCCGGCAGATCGGATCCGTCCCATCAGGGCATCCCGCTCCCCGCGCCGACGGCGATCCTCAGCGCATAACGCTCAACCCTCAACCCTCAACCCGATACACCGATCCGGCTGAGGATCGCCGTGTGCTCCAGGACGTCCTCCAGCGGATCGTCGATCTGACCGGTCGAGATGAGCATGACGCGGGGCGCGTTGTGCGAGTTGGTGTGCGTCTCGTCGGCGTACGCCGCCCCCGCGGGGAGCCCCACGGCGATCAGCAGTGCACCGCATCCGGTGATCCGTCGGGCCAGTGTCCGTGCCTGTTGCGCCGTCATGCCGCTCCCTCGCCTGATGCGTCGTGCGATGTGCCGACCCGATTGTCCGTCCTGCTTATCCACCCGAACGGCCCCAAGGACACGCGACGTCATCCGTGTGAGTGCGATTTCGCGGCGGCGAGTACGGCGCGCAGGGGCGGGCGACGCGGCAACATAGCGGCACACGGATCCCATCAGATCCGCCGGAAGTAGCCGGAGATCCCCGGAAACCACCGGAAACACCCGGAAACCCGAGAGGTGAGAGCCATGACGCTCGGCGCTCCTCGCCCCAGCCCCCTGGTCGAGCAGGCAGCCGCGAACCTGCGTGAGCAGATCTCGTGCGGCCACTGGCCGGTCGGCACGCGGCTGCCCGGCGAGACCACGCTCGCCAAGACCCTTGGCGTGGGGCGCTCCACGGTCCGCGAGGCGCTGCGCGCCCTGGCGGGGGCGGGCCTGGTGCAGCCCCGGCAGGGCGCGGGCGTCTTCGTCATCGCCAGCCGGCCGGTGGAGGACTGGCCCACGCGCCTGCGCCGGGCGGCGGCCGCCGACGTGTGCGAGGTCAGGACACTGCTGGAGGCCCAGGCCGCCCGCCTGGCGGCCGTACGCCGAACCGACGCGGACCTCGCCGCGCTCCGCGCCGCTCTGGAAACGCGGCGGGCGGCGGCCCGGGGTGACGGGGCGGCATTCGTCGAAGCCGACCTCGCCCTGCGTACGGCCGTGGTCGCCGCCGCGCACAACCCCGTGCTCACCGACCTCTTCGCACAGCTCGCACCAGCCCTGCGCCAGGCCCCGGCCACCCCACCAGACCTCTCCGCCGACGAAGGCCCCACCGCCCTGATCGACGCCATCACCGCCGCCGACCCGGACGCGGCCGCCAGAGCCCTCACGGCGGAACGGGACGAAACCCGGACCCCGCCCGAAGCGGCCCTCCCGTGAAGAGTCATGGAACGTGACGAGCAGTGCGGGAACACGAGGAGCAGTGAGGGCTCGTCGGGAGCTGGGGGGGTGGTGAGGCCAACGGCGCTTCTTCCGCGCCACGTGGCACCGGTGGGCGATCGAGCGAATGATGGAGGTGTGGGCCGGCTTCCACGGCTGCGCAGCGCATCGGGGGATCGAACCTCCAGGAGGATCCCATGGCCGCCGCGACACTTCCCCCTCACCGGGCCGGGCTCCCCGCGTTCCTCACGGCTCTGGTCGCGATCATCGCACTCGTCACCATGACCGCCCTCACGAGCACCGGCGGGGAAGCGGGGGCCGCCACAGCTCAGGTTCCTGCCCAGACCACCCAGTGCGAGAACACGGAGAAACCGCCCGCCGACAAGGGGGACGAGCCGGGCATCGGCGACCCCGTCCGGGACGGGAAGTTCGAGTTCACCGTCGACAAGGTCGTCCCGGGGGTCGACGAGATCGGCGACGAGATCGGTGACAAGCCGCAGGGCCAGTTCATCCTCGTGTGCATGACCGTCGAGAACATCGGCGACGAGGCGCAGCTCTTCGACGGCAGTGCGCAGAAACTGTTCGACGCGAAGGACCGCGAGTTCAGCGCGGACACCGGGGCAGCCCTCTACCTGGAGGAGAGCGAGTCGTTCCTCAACGAGATCAACCCGGGCAACAAGGTCGAGGGAATCGTCGTCTTCGACGTCCCGAAGAACGTCGAGCCCGTGAAGATCGAGCTGCACGATTCCATGTTCAGCGGCGGCGTGACGGTGAATCTCGAACGCTGACCGGCGTGCGTACGTGCCCGCACGTGCAGGCACGTACGCACGCGGGAAGGCGCTGCATCCGGGCCGTCCGGTGCGGCGGCTGCGCGCGAGCGCCCTCCCGGCCGGTGCAGGGCCGGAAGGGCGCTAGCCAACGGCTCAGCAGCAGGTCAGAGCGGTGATCCAGCAGGCGGCCGCAGGTCTCGGCCGCCGGTGATCAGTTGTGGCTGTGGAGGATCTCGTTGAGGCCGCCCCAGACCGCGTTGTTCGGGCGGGCCTCGACCGTGCCGGTCACGGAGTTGCGGCGGAAGAGGATGTTGCTGGCGCCGGAGAGCTCGCGGGCCTTGACGATCTGGCCGTCGGGCATCGTGACGCGGGTGCCCGCCGTGACGTACAGGCCGGCCTCGACGACGCACTCGTCGCCGAGCGCGATGCCGACGCCCGCCTCCGCGCCGACCAGGCAGCGCTCGCCGATCACGATGCGGACGTTGCCGCCGCCGGACAGGGTGCCCATGGTGGACGCGCCGCCGCCGATGTCGGAGCCGTCGCCCACGACGACGCCGGCCGAGATGCGGCCCTCGACCATGGAGGTGCCGAGCGTGCCGGCGTTGAAGTTCACGAACCCCTCGTGCATCACCGTGGTGCCCTCGGCGAGGTGCGCGCCGAGGCGGACGCGGTCGGCGTCGGCGATGCGGACGCCCTTGGGCGCCACGTAGTCCGTCATGCGCGGGAACTTGTCGACCGAGGTCACCTGGAGGTGCAGACCCTCGGTGCGGGCGTTGAGCCGTACCGTCTCCAGCTGGTCGACCGCGACCGGCCCGAGCGAGGTCCAGGCGACGTTGGCGAGGAGGCCGAAGACGCCGTCCAGGTTCTGGCCGTGCGGCTGGACCAGGCGGTGCGAGAGCAGGTGCAGGCGCAGGTACGCGTCGTGGGCGTCCAGCGGCTTGTCGTCGAGCGACGCGATGACCGTACGGACGGCGACGACCTCGACGCCGCGCCGGGCGTCGGCGCCGAGGGCCTTCGGCGCGGAGGCGCCGAGCAGCTCGGCGGCGCGCTCGGCGGTGAGGCGCTCGGTGCCGGCGGGGCCCGGCTCCGCGACGAGCTCGGGGGCGGGGAACCAGGTGTCGAGGACGGTGCCGTCAGCGGCGATGGTGGCGAGGCCGGCGGCGACGGCGCCGGTGGTGCGAGTAGCAGTCGTATCGGTCATGCCCGAACGCTAACCGGCTCCGGCGTGTCGAGGCGAACCGGTCCCGGATGCCGGGCGCCCGAACCCCCCACCGGCCCCGCCGCCCGGCTCCCCACCGGCCTCACCGGCCACGCCGGCCGGCCCCGTGGGCTTCCCGCCCGCCCCGCCGGACAACCGCCCCGCCGCCACCACCGCGCCGCCCGCGGCCAGCGCCAGCGTCGCGCTGACGGGCCAGAGGAGGGCCGGGGCGGCCTCGTAGAGGGCGCCGCCCAGAGGTGGGGCGAGGACGACTCCGCTGACCGAGACACCGGCGTACAGGCTCTGGAAACGGCCCTGCGCGTGCGCGGGCGCGTGGTCGGCCACGAAGGCGGTGGCCGGCGTCTTGTAGAGGATCTCGCCCGCCGTGAGCAGCAGCATCATGAGCACGGTGACGCCGACGGCCGCCCCCAGCGTCAGCAGGCCGTAGCCCAGGCCGACCAGGACGAGACCGGCGCCGACGATGGTCAGGGGCGCGCGCCGGCGCAGGGCGACGGTTGCCGGGATCTCCAGGCAGAGGATGACCGCGCCGTTGACGGCGATCAGCCAGCCGTACGCGCGGGTGTCCGTGCCGTGGTCGCCGAGGAAGACCGGCACGGTGGAGAACAGCTGCCGGTAGACGATGTCCGCGAAGAAGACCGACACCAGGAGTACGAGGACCTGCGGACGGTCCCGCAGCTCCCGCCAGACGCCCGGCGCCGGGGGCAGCGCAGACGTTCCTCCGGCCGTCGGCCGCCCGCTGGTCGGCGCGGGCAGGATCGCGGCGGCGTACAGGGCGAACAGGAGCGTGCCGACGCCGTCCGCGACGAAGATCACCGCGTACGAGAACTCCGCGGCGAGCAGTGCCCCGAGCGGCGCGCCCACGGTGAACCCCGCGTTCCCGGCCATCCGCATCACGGCGAAACCCTGGCGGCGCGAGCCGTCGGGTACGGAGACGGCGATGAGCGCGGAGTTCGTGGCGCGCACCGCCCCCAGCGCGTACTGCGCGAGCGGCAGCGCGGCGTACAGCGCGGTGTCCGGCAGGGCGGGCAGCGCCACGAGACCGGCGCCGCCGAGCACGGAGGCGGTCAGCAGGGTGCGCCGGTGGCCGAAGCGGTCGCCGAACCAGCCGCCGGTGAAGTTCCCCGCGACGAGGCCGACGCCCCCGATGCCGCTGAGGACGCCCGCCCGCGCGACCGCCAGGCCGCGCTCGTCCGTCAGGTAGACGAAGAGGTAGATGAACGTGAAGGCCACGGCGCTGTTGAAGAAGATGCCGAAGGCCAGGTGCCACACGGCCCTCGGCACATCCCTGAGTGACCCCAACCTGCCCGCCCCCTGCGCGTCCCGAGTGAGTTCCTTTTGGGAACGGACTATGCCAGCATGAGAGCCATGGCACAACGCACCAGCCTCCAGGACGCCGACTGCGCCATCGCCCAGGCCCTGGACGTCGTGGGCGACTGGTGGACACTGCTGATCGTGCGCGACGCGGCCCGCGGCCTGCACCGCTTCGACGCGCTCCAGGCGGAGACCGGCATGTCCCGCAAGGTGCTCGCCGAGCGGCTGCGGCTGCTGGTGGACGCGGACGTACTGACCCGCGAGCCGTACCAGGAGCGGCCCGTGCGGTACGAGTACCGCCTGACCCGGCGCGGACGCGCGCTCCTGCCCGTACTCATCGCCCTCCAGGACTGGGGCGACGCCTGGCTGCTCGGCGACGGAGAGACGACGGCGACGGCGGAGCCCACGTCGCGGGAGGCCGAGCGCGTGCACCGGCTCGTCGGCACGCTGCTGCCGCCGCTGTGGCTCACCGACCTGGACGGCGAGCCGCGCGACCCCGTCGCGGACACGCCGTACACCGTCCTGTACTGCTTCCCCGGCGCGTACGCCCGACCCGAGTCCTACCCTCCCGGCTGGGCCGGGATCCCCGGCGCGCGGGGCTGCACGCTCGAATCCTGTACGTACCGCGACCGGGCGGCCGAGTTCGCCGCCGCCGGCGCGACCGTGCACGGCGTGTCCGCGCAGCGGCCGGACGAGCAGCGGGCGTTCGCGGACGCGGAGCGGCTGGACTTCCCGCTGCTGTCGGACGCGGACCTCACGCTTGCGGCCGCCCTGCGGCTGCCGACGTTCCGCGCGGCGGGCGTCAGCCGGCTGAAGCGGCTGACGCTGGTCGTGGAGCGCGACCGTACGATCCGCCAGGTCCACTACCCCGTCACGGACATCACGGCGAGCGTCGAGTCGGCGCTGGCCGGCGTCGCCCCCTGACGCTGAAACCCGCTTCGGTGCGCGAGTGGTTCAGTCAGCCGATGAGGCGCGCCAGCATCTCGCGCGTGTACGCCTCGTCGTACCGCGCCCCCGTCAGCAGCACCTGGAGGCAGATGCCGTCCATCAGCGCGACCAGCGCCCGCGCGGTGACCGGGTCGGTGCGCACCGCGAGCCGGCCGGCCAGGCCCGCGCACCACTCGGCCGCGACCGGACGCAGGGCCGGCCTGCGCAGCGCGGCCAGGTAGAGCTCGTACTCCAGTTGCACCCCGGCGGGGTCGCCCGACAGCCACTCCCCCAGCAACCGGGCGAGCTCGCCCGCCAGATCGGCCTGGGGATCCTCCAACGCGCCGCGCGCGCTCACCGCCTTGGTGAAGCCCTCGCCGGCCTGACGCAGCGCGGCGACCATGAGCTCGTCCAGCGTCGCGAAGTGGTACGTCGTCGAGCCGAGCGGCACGTCCGCCTCGGCGGCGGCGGACCGGTGGCTCAGCCCGGCGATGCCCCTCGCCGCCACGACGCGTATCGCGGCGTCGATGATGCGCTGCCTGCGCTCGGGATCGTAACGGCGGGCCATCAGTGCGCGCCCCCGAGGTTGAGCAGGACGACGCCGACGATGACCAGCCCGATCCCGGCCAGCTTGACCGCGTTCGCCGACTCCCCGAGGAAAACCATCCCGATGGCGGCCACCGCCGCCGTGCCGACTCCTGCCCAGATCGCGTAGGCGGTCCCGACCGACATGGACTTGAGCGTGTGGGCGAGCAGGGTGAAGGCGAGGAGATAACCGGCGGCCGTGCCGAGCGAGGGCCACAGCCTGGTGAAGCCGTCGCTGTACTTCATGGCCGTCGTGCCGGCCACCTCCGCCGCGATGGCGGCGGCCAGCAGTACGTAGGGCGTGGGCATGCGTACGACTGTACACATCCCTGTGTACGGCTGTACGCATCCCTGTGTACGGCTGTACGCGTCGACGCCCGGTTGCCGGGTCGGGCGTCCCCGCGCAACAACTCCGTTCCGCCCGGCGACGGCCACCCGATACGGTGTAGCGCCCGGTCAGGGCCTGGAACCCAACGGAGTGAAAGTGGCGCACGATTCGGGCTGGAACGGCCCCCACGGCGGCGGACCCCACGCAGGACCCCCGTATCCCCCGCCGCCCGGCTGGGGCGGCGGCTGGATGCCGCCCCCTCCCCCGCCGAAGCCGGGGGTGATACCGCTGGCGCCGCTCTCGCTCGGGGACCTCGTCGGCGGCTCCATGAGCACGCTGGGCCGTTACTGGAAGCAACTGTTCGGCATAGCCGCGCTGATGTACGGCGGCGCGCTCCTGGTGACGCTCGCGGCCGTGCTGGTGGCGTACTCCGCGACGAGCGACACCCTGCGCAAGGTGGTCGACGTCGACGAGTACGACGACTCGTTCGGCACCGACGTCGCGGTGCCCCTGATCGTCGCGTTCGCCCTCGTGTGCCTCGTCGGCATGCTTGCGATGGTGGTCGCCAACGCGGCGATCATGGCCGCGTGCCCCGCCGTCCTCCAGGACGCGGTGCTCGGCCGCCGTACGACCCTCGGCGCGGTGTGGCGGCGCGCCTGGAGCCGGGTGCCCGCCGTGATCGGGGCGATGCTGCTGCCGTGGCTCGTCGCGGCGTTCGTCATGGGCGTCTTCCTGGCCAGCTACATCCTGATGATCGTGTCGTTCACCTCGGACGACGTCCCCGGGGCCTGGGCCGCCCTCGGCTTCGTCCTGATGCTGGCCTGCGTCCCCGTGGCCGTCTGGGTGTGGGTGACGTTCAGCCTGGCCCCGGCCGCCGTCGTCTTCGAGTCCCAGCGGCCCGTCGCCGCGCTGCGCCGCTCGGCCCGGCTGGTGAAGGGCTCCTGGTGGCGGATCTTCGGCGTCAGCATGCTGGCGTGGCTCATGGCCATGGTCGCGGGCTACATCGTGCAGTTCCCGCTCACGATCATCGGCATGATGACGAGCATGCCCGGCATGGCCGGGGCGGGCGCGGACCCGAGCGTCGGCGAGACCCTCACCGCGATGGCCGGCTACATGGTGTTCATCATGCTCGGCAGCATCATCAGCCAGATCATCGCCACCACCTACCCGCAGGTGGTGACCGGCCTGCTCTACGTCGACCAGCGCATCCGCAGGGAGAACCTGGCCCCGGCCCTCGCCGAGGCGGCGGCGGCCCCGCACTGACCACGCGGCACGCGAAAGGCCCCCGGCGCGCTGCCGGGGGCCTCTCGTATGCCGTGCTCGGCGTACGCCTCGTACGCCGCAGGGGTGTCTCAGACGTTGAAGCCCAGCGCGCGCAGCTGCTCGCGACCGTCGTCCGTGATCTTGTCCGGGCCCCACGGCGGCATCCAGACCCAGTTGATCTTCAGCTCGTTGACGATGCCCTCGGTCGCCGACTTCGCCTGGTCCTCGATGACGTCGGTCAGCGGGCAGGCCGCGGACGTCAGCGTCATGTCGAGGGTGGCGATGTTCGAGTCGTCGATGTGGATGCCGTAGATCAGGCCCAGGTTGACGACGTCGATGCCCAGCTCGGGGTCGACCACGTCGTACAGGGCCTCGCGGACCTCCTCCTCGGAGGCCGGCTTGGTCGTGACGCCCTCGGCGGGGGTCGCAGCGTTCTCGCTCATGCGGTCTTCCTCTCGGCGCCGTCGCCCAGTGCCTGGGACGTCGCGTCCTTCCATGCCATCCAGCTCAGCAGAGCGCACTTCACGCGAGCCGGGTACTTCGAGACACCGGCGAACGCGACCGCGTCCTCCAGCACCTCCTCCATCGCGTCGTCGGGCTCGATCTGGCCCTTGGACTGCATCAGCTCCAGGAAGGTCGCCTGGATCCGCTGCGCCTCGGTCAGCTCCTTGCCGACCAGCAGATCGTTCAGCACGGAGGCGCTGGCCTGGCTGATGGAGCAGCCCTGGCCCTCGTACGAGACGTCCGCGACGGTCTCGCCGTCGTACCTCACGCGAAGCGTGATCTCGTCGCCGCACGTCGGGTTGACGTGGTGCACCTCGGCGTCGCCGTCCCGAAGGCCCCGCCCGTGCGGGTGCTTGTAGTGGTCCAGGATGACTTCCTGGTACATCGAATCAAGCTTCACGATCCCCAGCCCTTAACCGAAGAAGTTCCGGACGTGCTCCAAACCCTCGACCAGGGCGTCGACCTCGGCCGGCGTGGAGTACAGATAGAACGACGCTCGCGTGGTCGCGGGAATTCCGTACCGCAGGCAGACGGGCCGCGCGCAGTGGTGTCCGACCCGGACCGCGATGCCCAGCTCGTCGAGGACCTGGCCCACGTCGTGCGGGTGGATGTCGCCGAGCGTGAACGAGATGGTCGCGCCGCGGTCCTCGGCCGTCGTCGGGCCGATGATCCGCAGCCCCTCGACCTCCGAGAGACGCTTGACGGCGTACTCGGTGATCGCGTGCTCGTGCGCGGCGATCTTGTCCATGCCGATCGCGGTGAGGTAGTCCACGGCCGCGCCGAGGCCGACGGCCTGGGCGATCGGGGGCGTGCCCGCCTCGAACTTGTGCGGAGCGGGAGCGTACGTCGACGAACTCATCGACACGGTCTCGATCATCTCGCCGCCACCGAGGAACGGCGGCAGGTCCTCCAGCAGCTCATGGCGTCCCCAGAGCACGCCGATGCCGGTCGGGCCGACCATCTTGTGTCCGGTGAAGGCCACGAAGTCGGCCTGGAGCGCCTGTACGTCGAGCACCATGTGCGGCGCCGCCTGGGAGGCGTCGATGCACACCAGCGCGCCGACCTCCTGCGCCCGGCGGATGATCGCGTCGACCGGGTTGATCGTGCCCATGATGTTCGAGACCAGCGTGAAGGAGACGATCTTCGTCTTCTCCGTGATGACCTCGTCGATGTCGGACAGGTCGAGACGGCCGTCGTCGGTGATGCCGAACCACTTCAGCTTCGCGCCCGTGCGCTGCGAGAGCAGCTGCCACGGCACGATGTTGGAGTGGTGCTCCATCTCCGTGATGACGATCTCGGTCTCGGCGTCCACGCGGTAGGGCTCATCGGCCCAGCCCAGCATGTTCGCCACGAGGTTGAGCGACTCGGAGGCGTTCTTCGTGAAGATGACCTCGTCGCGGCTCGGCGCGTTGATGAAGGCGGCGACCTTGTCGCGGGCGCCCTCGTACAGCGCCGTGGCCTCCTCGGCGAGCACGTGAACGCCGCGGTGGACGTTGGCGTTGCTCTGCTCGTAGTACGCGTTCACCGCGTCGAGGACCTGGCGCGGCTTCTGGGAAGTCGCCGCGTTGTCCAGGTAGACGATCTTCTTGCCGTCGTGGATCGTGCGATCCAGGATGGGGAAGTCCTTGCGGATCGCCTCGGTGTCGAGAAGGCCCGGCAGCTGTGTCACGCGCTTACGCCACCCTTCGTGTACTCCTCGTAGCCCTCGGCCTCGAGCTTGTCGGCGAGCTCCGGGCCGCCGGACGCCACGATCCTGCCCTTGGCGAAGACGTGGACGAAGTCCGGCTTGATGTAGCGCAGGATGCGCGTGTAGTGCGTGATCAGCAGCGTGCCGACCTCGCCGGTCGCGTGGACGCGGTTGACGCCCTCGGAGACCTGGCGCAGGGCGTCGACGTCGAGGCCCGAGTCGGTCTCGTCGAGGATCGCGATCTTCGGCTTGAGGAGCTCCAGCTGGAGGATCTCGTGGCGCTTCTTCTCACCGCCGGAGAAGCCCTCGTTGACGTTGCGCTCGGCGAAGGCCGGGTCCATCTGGAGCTGCTCCATGGCGGACTTGACCTCCTTCACCCAGGTGCGCAGCTTGGGGGCCTCGCCGCGGATCGCCGTCGCCGACGTACGCAGGAAGTTGGAGACCGAGACGCCGGGGACCTCGACCGGGTACTGCATGGCGAGGAACATGCCGGCGCGGGCGCGCTCGTCGACGGACATCTCCAGGACGTCCTCGCCGTCGAGGGTGACGGTGCCGCTGGTGATCGTGTACTTGGGGTGACCGGCGATGGAGTACGCGAGGGTGGACTTGCCGGAGCCGTTGGGGCCCATGATGGCGTGGGTCTCGCCCTGCTTCACGGTCAGGTCGACGCCCTTGAGGATCTCCTTGGTGGAGTTGTCGGCCTCGACGGAAACGTGCAGGTCGCGGATTTCAAGCGTTGCCATGGGTGTCTCAGGACTCCTGGGTGACGGAGACGAGCACATCGTCCCCTTCGATCTTGACGGGGTATACGGGGACGGGGCGCGTCGCGGGAAGGCCGGAGGGCTTGCCGGTGCGGAGGTCGAAGCTCGATCCGTGCAGCCAGCACTCGATCATGCAGTCCTCCACCTCGCCCTCCGAGAGGGAGACGTTCGCGTGCGAGCAGATGTCGTTGATCGCGTACACCTCGCCCTCGGTGCGGACGACGGACACCGGTGTGCCGTCGAGCTCCACCCGTTTCGGGGTGTCGTCCTCCAGCTCACTCAGCGCACAGGCTTTGACGAAGGCCATCAGACGGATGCCTCCAGCTCCGCGTCGATCTTGGCGAGGAGGCGTTCCTCGACGTCGGGCAGACCGATCTGCTGGACGAGCTCCGCGAAGAAGCCGCGGACGACCAGGCGGCGGGCCTCTCCGGCCGGGATGCCGCGCGACATGAGGTAGAAGAGCTGCTCGTCGTCGAAGCGGCCGGTGGCGGAGGCGTGGCCGGCGCCGACGATCTCGCCGGTCTCGATCTCCAGGTTCGGCACGGAGTCGACCCGCGCGCCGTCCGTGAGGACCAGGTTGCGGTTCAGCTCGTACGTGTCCGTGCCCTCGGCGGCGGCCTGGATCAGCACGTCGCCGATCCACACGGCGTGCGCGCCGTCGCCCTGGAGCGCGCCCTTGTAGGCGACGTTCGACTTGCAGTGCGGGGTGTTGTGGTCGACCAGGAGGCGGTGCTCCTGGTGCTGGCCCGCGTCGGTGAAGTACAGGCCGAAGAGCTCGGCCTCGCCGCCGGTGCCGGCGTACTGCACCTGCGGGTTGAGGCGTACGAGGTCGCCGCCGAAGGTCACCACGACCGACTTGAACGAGGCGTCGCGCCCGATCCGCGCGTTGTGCTGCGAGACGTGCACGGCGGTGTCGTCCCAGTCCTGCACGGACACGACGGTCAGCTTCGCGCCGTCGCCGACGACGAAGTCGACGTTGGCGGCGAGCACGGCGTCACCGGTGTGGTCGATGACGACGACAGCCTCGGCGAAGGCGCCCAGCTCCACGACCTGGTGGCCGTAGGCCGTGCCGCCCTCGCCGTGGACGGCGATGCGGATGGGCTCGGTCAGCACGGCTTCCTTGGGCACCGAGACGACCGAGGCCTTCTCGAAGGAGCTGTACGCCTGGGCCGCGACCCGGTCCACCGGGGTGCCGGCCTTCCCGAGCCGCGCGTCGTCGCGGTCCACCGTCTCGACGGTGACGCCCTCGGGGGCGGTCACCTCGACGGTGAGGACGCCGCCGGCCTCGGCGGTGCCGTCGTGCAGCCCGCGCAGGCGCTCCAGCGGCGTGAACCGCCACTCCTCCTCGCGGCCGTGCGGCACCGGGAAGTCCGCCACGTCGAAGGACGGCGGGGCGCTCATGCGCGTGGCGACGGTGGACTCGGCGGCCACCGCGATGGACCCGGCGGTCGTGGAGCCCGCCGGAATGTTCTGAGCCTCAGCCATGGCTGTCGTAGTGCTCTCTCTCTGGGTCGAAAGTCAGTCGCTGCGGGGGTACGGAGGCGTCAGCCGACCGAACCCTCCATCTGCAGCTCGATCAGCCGGTTGAGCTCCAGCGCGTACTCCATGGGCAGCTCCTTGGCGATCGGCTCGACGAAGCCGCGGACGATCATCGCCATCGCCTCGAACTCCGTCATGCCGCGGCTCATCAGGTAGAAGAGCTGGTCGTCGGAGACCTTGGAGACGGTCGCCTCGTGGCCCATGGACACGTCGTCCTCGCGCACGTCGACGTACGGGTACGTGTCCGAGCGGGAGATCGTGTCGACGAGCAGCGCGTCGCAGAGCACGTTGGACTTCGAGCCCGCGGCGCCCTCGCCGATCTCGACGAGACCGCGGTAGGAGGTCCGGCCGCCGCCTCGCGCCACCGACTTGGAGACGATGTTGGAGGAGGTGTTCGGCGCCATGTGGACCATCTTGGAGCCGGCGTCCTGGTGCTGGCCCTCGCCCGCGAAGGCGATCGACAGGGTCTCGCCCTTGGCGTGCTCGCCCATCAGGTAGACGGCCGGGTACTTCATCGTCACCTTGGAGCCGATGTTGCCGTCGACCCACTCCATGGTCGCGCCCTCGTACGCCACGGCGCGCTTGGTGACCAGGTTGTAGACGTTGTTCGACCAGTTCTGGATGGTCGTGTAGCGGCAGCGGCCGCCCTTCTTCACGATGATCTCCACGACGGCGCTGTGCAGCGAGTCGGAGGAGTAGATCGGGGCGGTGCAGCCCTCGACGTAGTGGACGTAGGCGTCCTCGTCGACGATGATCAGCGTCCGCTCGAACTGGCCCATGTTCTCCGTGTTGATGCGGAAGTAGGCCTGGAGCGGGATGTCGACGTGGACACCCTTGGGCACGTAGATGAACGAGCCGCCGGACCACACGGCCGAGTTCAGCGAGGCGAACTTGTTGTCGCCGACCGGGATGACCGTGCCGAAGTACTCCTGGAAGAGCTCCGGGTGCTCCTTCAGCGCGGTGTCCGTGTCGAGGAAGATGACGCCCTGCTCCTCCAGGTCCTCACGGATCTGGTGGTAGACGACCTCGGACTCGTACTGGGCCGCGACACCGGCCACCAGGCGCTGCTTCTCCGCCTCGGGGATGCCGAGCTTGTCGTACGTGTTCTTGATGTCCTCCGGCAGGTCCTCCCAGGACTCGGCCTGCTTCTCGGTGGACCGCACGAAGTACTTGATGTTGTCGAAGTCGATGCCCGACAGGTCGGAGCCCCAGTTCGGCATGGGCTTCTTGCCGAAGAGCTTGAGGCCCTTGAGCCGCAGCTTCAGCATCCACTCCGGCTCGTTCTTCTTCGCCGAGATGTCGCGTACGACGTCCTCGGAGAGGCCGCGCTTGGCCGCGGCGCCTGCCGCGTCGGAGTCGGCCCAGCCGAATTCGTACGTACCCAGGCCCTCGAGTTCGGGGTGGGCAGTCTCCGTGGGGAGAGTCATGCGGGGTTCCTCCCGGCCGTACTTGCAGATGCTGAATGGGAAATCTTGGGGATGAACGTGGTGCACACGCCGTCGCCGTGGGCGATGGTGGCCAGCCGCTGCACATGCGTTCCGAGCAGTTCGGAGAAGAACTCGGTCTCCGCCTCGCACAGCTGCGGGTACTGCTCGGCGACGTGGGCGACCGGGCAGTGGTGCTGGCAGAGCTGCTCTCCGACCGGTGCGTTACGCGCCGTAGCAGCGTACCCGTCGGCCGACAGAGCCCTGGCAAGCGCTTCGGTCCGGTCCTCGGGCGCGGCGGCCTCGACCGCCTCCCGGTAGGCCCCGGACTGGGCGGCGAACCGTGCCCGGGCGAACGCGGCGACCGCCGCCTCGCCCTTCTCGCCGCCGCCGGCCGCCTGGGAGATCCAGTGCAGGGCGTCGGCCGCGAGCTTGTCGTAGGACTGGTCGAAGGCGTCCCGGCCGCAGTCGGTGAGCGCGAAGACCTTGGCGGGCCTGCCCCGGGTCCTGGTGCCGTACACGCGCTGCTCGCGGGGCTCGACGACGTTCTCGGCGACGAGCGAATCGAGGTGGCGGCGGACGGCGGCCTGGGTGAGACCCAGCCGTTTCGCGAGATCGGCGGCGGTGGACGGGCCGTGGTCCAGGACGGACCGCGCGATCCGGTTGCGCGTGGAGCGCTCACCGGTCGCGAGCTCCTCCTGGGGAGGCTCGGTCGAACTCACACCGTATTTCACAACGCCATTGTTGCGTAATTCCCGAGAGCGTGACAACCCGCGTCCTGATCAAGCTCCGGTGTGCTGCATCACTTAGGTAAACCTAATCTGACCTGCGAAAACGATCAGCCGGCCGCGCGGCGCCCCCGTCCGCCGCCCTGCGGGCCGGTCGGGAGCATAACGGACCTTCCGGCCACTTCGACGGGCCTGACCAGCACCTTTCCGGCCTTGTCCGGAGCCCCCGGCCACCGGTCCCGGCACCCTCTCTAGACTTCCTGGCATGAGAAGCGAGACCGTCCAGGCCGCCGTCCAGGTCTCAGGACTGGTCAAACGGTACGGAACCAAGACCGCCGTCGACGGCCTCGATCTGGAGGTCCGTCCGGGCGCGGTCACCGCCGTCCTCGGCCCCAACGGAGCCGGCAAGACCACCACGATCGAGACGTGCGAGGGCTACCGCAGGCCGGACGCCGGGTCCGTGCGCGTCCTCGGCCTCGACCCGATCGCCGACGCGGCCGAGCTGCGCCCCCGGATCGGCGTCATGCTCCAGTCGGGCGGCGTCTACTCGGGGGCCAGGGCCGGCGAGATGCTGCGCCACGTGGCGAAGCTGCACGCCCGCCCCCTGGACGTCGACGCCCTGATCGAGCGCCTGGGCCTCGGCGGCTGCGGCCGTACGGCGTACCGGCGGCTGTCCGGCGGCCAGCAGCAGCGGCTCGCGCTGGCGATGGCCGTCGTGGGCCGCCCCGAGCTGGTCTTCCTCGACGAGCCGACCGCGGGGCTCGACCCGCAGGCCCGCCGGTCCACCTGGGACCTGGTCCGCGAACTGCGGGCGGACGGCGTCACCGTCGTCCTGACCACCCACTTCATGGACGAGGCCGAGCAGCTCGCGGACGACGTCGCGATCATCGACGGCGGCCGGGTGATCGCCCAAGGCAGCCCCGAGGAGCTGTGCCGCGGCGGCGCCGAGAACACCCTGCGCTTCACCGGCCGGCCCGGTCTCGACGTGGCGTCCCTGCTCAAGGCCCTGCCGGAGGACACCCTGGCGGCCGAGCTGACGCCGGGGACGTACCGCATCACCGGCAAGGTCGATCCGCAGCTGCTGGCCACCGTGACCTCCTGGTGCGCGCAGCACGGCGTGATGCCGGACGGCATCTCCGTCGAGCGGCACTCCCTGGAGGACGTCTTCCTCGAGCTGACCGGTAAGGACCTGCGTTCATGAGCATCGGCACGTACACGCCCGGTCCGGGAGCGGCCCCCGTCCCCCGGATGATCGCGGCGCAGACCGCCTTCGAGACGAAGATGCTGCTGCGCAACGGCGAGCAGCTGCTCCTCACGGTGATCATCCCGGCGCTGCTGCTGGTGCTGTTCTCGTCGGTCGACATCATCGACACCGGCTCCGGTCCCGCGGTCGACTTCCTGGCCCCCGGCGTCCTCGCGCTGGCCGTGATGTCCACCGCCTTCACCGGACAGGCCATCGCGACCGGCTTCGAGCGCCGGTACGGCGTCCTGAAGCTGCTGGGCACCTCTCCGCTGCCCCGCTGGGCGCTGATGACGGCCAAGACCCTGTCGGTGCTCGTCACCGAGGTGCTCCAGGTGGCCCTGCTGACGCTGATCGCGTTCGGCCTCGGCTGGTCGCCGCAGGGCAGCCCGTTCGCCGTGCTGCTCCTCCTCTTCCTCGGCACGGCGGCCTTCTCCGGCCTCGGCCTGCTGATGGCCGGCACGCTCAAGGCGGAGGCGACGCTGGCCGCCGCCAACCTCGTCTTCCTGCTGCTGCTGGTGGGCGGCGGGGTGATCGTGCCGCTGGAGAAGTTCCCTGACGCGGTGCAGTCGGTGCTCGGGCTGCTGCCGATCTCGGCCCTGTCGGACGGCCTGCGCGACGTGCTCCAGCACGGCGTGGCCGTCCCCTGGGGATCGCTGGGCATCCTCGCGGCGTGGGCGGTCCTGGGGCTCGGCGCGGCGGCGCGCTTCTTCCGCTGGGAGTGAGATCCGCCGTCCGGCCGCGCGCAGAGTGAGATACGCCCCGATTCGGCACCCCTCGTGAATTCCCGCACAAGCCCCGTCCTACGATGGTTCCCGTGCTGACCCCCCTCGCCCTCATCGCGCGGCGCTGGACGCCCACCCCCCGTACGCTCCGGCGCGCGGCGCTCTCCGCCGTCGTGATGTCCGTCCTGATCATCGTCACCGGCGGCGCCGTGCGGCTGACGAGCTCCGGCCTCGGCTGCGACACCTGGCCGAAGTGCACCGACGACAGTCTCTTCGCGACGCCCGAACAGGGCATCCACGGCGCGATCGAGTTCGGCAACCGCATGCTGACGTACGTCCTGTCGGCCGCGGTCGGCTGGGCGATCGTGGCGGCCCGGTCCACGAAGCCGTGGCGGCGCGGTCTCACGCGCCTCGGCTGGCTCCAGTTCTGGATCGTCATGGGCAACGCCGTCATCGGCGGCATCACCGTCTGGGCGGGCCTGAACCCGTGGAGCGTCGCCGGGCACTTCCTGCTCGCCAACGCCCTGCTCACGGTCGCCGTGATCACCTGGCAGCGCACCCGCGAGGGCGACACCGCCCCCCGTCCGCGGGTCCCGCGCCCCGTCCGCAAGCTGTCCTGGGCGCTGCTCGTCACCTCCGGGCTGCTGATCGCCCTGGGTACGACGGTGACCGGTTCGGGCAAGCACGCCGGTGACAGCAGCGACGTGCCGCGCATGCCGTGGGATTGGGCCGACGCCGCCCACCTGCACGCCGCGGCCGCCTGGGTGGTCTGCGCGCTGGCCGTCGCCATGTGGCTGGTGCTGCGCGTGGTCGACGCCCCCGACGACACCCGGGCGCGCGCCCGCGACCTGCTGGTCGTCCTGCTCGCGCAGGGCGCCATCGGTTACGTGCAGTTCTTCACCGACGTACCCGAGCTCCTGGTCGGCGCCCACATGCTCGGCTCCTCGCTGATGTGGATCGCGGTGCTGCGCCTGGCGCTGAGTCTGCGCGAGCGGCCGCTCGAAGCGCCGGCGCCGGTGCCCGTCCAGCCGGGTTCAGCGGTGTCCGCCGCCGTCTGAGGGGGCCTCGGCCAGTTTGTAGACGCGGCGGGCGTTGCCCGCCGCGATCATGGCGGCGACCCGTTCGGCGTCCACCCGCGACCACGCGCCGTCGCCGACCCAGCCGCCGAGCACCCTGCCCAGCGCCTCGCGGAACAGCCGCGCGCCCACCACGTGGAGCTCGGGCAGGCCCCGCGCGCCGCTGGAGAAGAGCAGCTTGCCGAAGGGCGCGAGCTCCAGGATCTCCGCGAGTACGGCCGCCGCCCGCGCCCCCGTGTGCGCCAGCGCGGGTCCGAGGTCGGCGTACACGTGCGGGAAGACGCTCGCCAGGTGCGCGGCGTGCCGGTGGTACGGATAGCCGTGCAGCAGCACCACGTTCGTGCCGAGGCCCGCGGTCGCCGCCGCGAAGTCGGTCAGCAGCACGGGGTCGGTCCGGTCGATCCGCGGGCCGGGGCCCGCCGCCCCCGCCTGGAGCTGGAGCGGCAGCCCGGAGGCGACGGCGACCCACAGCAGATGCCGCAGCACCACGGGATCGGTGAGCGCGGCGCCGGCCCGGCGCCCGGCCAGCCAGCGCCCCACCGCGCCGCGCACCTCGCCGGGCCCCGGCGGGTGCGGCGCGAGGGCGAGTCCGTGCCGTACGCCCGCCACCGAGGTGAACGCGACCGCCGAGCGGGCCGCGCCGTGCACGGCCTCGGCGAGGTTGGCGAGGAAGCCGTCGACCGTGCCCGAGGTGTCGGCGACCTGCTCGGCCAGGAGTTCGAGGCGCACGATCTCCCGGGCCTGGGCGTCGCCCGCGGCGGCGATCTCGACGGGCCCGGTGAGGTCGCCCGGCAGCCCGGTGTCCACCAGGTAGGTGGAGATCCCGCTGCCGCGCAGCAGTCTCCTGCCGGTCTCCAGCACGCCCAGTTCCCTGCGGCGCGCGAGATAGCGCGCGGGCGGGCAGTGCGGTTCGAGGCCGAGCAGCGGCGGACACCAGCGGCGTACCGCGAAGCCCGTCTGCGTGTCGAAGAACGTGGTGCCCGGCGCGGGCGGCGCGGGGGTCCTGCCGAGGTAGGTCTCGAAGGTGCCGAGGCCCAGCTCCGTACGGAGCACTCCGTGGCAGTACTGGTCCACCAGGGAAGGCGGTTCGATCATCCGGGGCTCCTGTGGTGGACGTGCTTCCACAGGCTCTAACGGGTGACCCCCGCGTCAGGTGTTGCTAGGCGGGCGGCTGAGCATCCGGGGCCGGCGCGTCGGCGGGTCCGTCGGCCGGTCCGTTGGAGGGGCCGCCGACCTGGATTCCGGCCATCCGGCTCCACTCGTACGGTCCCGTGCGCACCTTGGCGGCGAAGTCGCCGTCGAAGGACTCGTGCAGGGTGATCCCGGCCTTCTCGGCCGCGCTCCGCGCGACCGCGTGGGAGGGGGCGACGAGGTCGCCCCACTGGCCGTCCTCGCCCACGAGCACGATGCGGGTGCCCACCTGGCCGATGTAGGCGAGCTGCCCCTCGGCGCCGCCGTGCCGCCCGGCGAAGGCGGTGATCTCCTTGGCGAGCTTCGCCACCTTGCGCTCTGCCTGCTTCGTGTCTGCCATGACGCCGATGCTACCGACGGGTAGCCCAGCGGTCCACAGGGGACGGCCTAACGCAGGAAGGGGTCCACCGCGACCGCGACGAACAGCAGCGACACATAGGTGATGGACCAGTGGAACAGCCGCATCTCCTTGAGCTTGCCGCCGGTGACCCCGGCCTTCGCACGCGCCTGGAGCCCGTGCGCCTCCTTGAGCCACCAGCCGCCGGCCACCAGGGCGACCGCGGTGTAGAACCAGCCGGTGTAGCCCAGCGGGGTCAGCAGCAGCGAGACGCCGACCATCACCCAGCTGTACGCGACGATCTGGCGGGCCACGACCTTGTTGGAGGCGACGACGGGGAGCATCGGGACGCCCACCCGGGCGTAGTCGTCCTTCACCTTCATCGACAGCGGCCAGTAGTGCGGCGGCGTCCAGAAGAAGATGACCATGAAGAGGACGACGGCGGCCCAGGACATCGAGTTCGTGACGGCGGACCAGCCGATGAGGACCGGCAGGCAGCCCGCGATGCCGCCCCAGACGATGTTCTGCGCGGTGCGCCGCTTGAGGATCATCGTGTAGACGACGACGTAGAAGAGGAGCGCGCCGAGCGACAGCGCGGCCGACAGCCAGTTGACCAGCAGGCCGAACCAGAGCGTGGAGACCACGGCCAGGCCGATGCCGAAGACGAGGCATTCGGCGGGGCTCACCATGCCGGTGACCAGCGGACGCTGCGACGTGCGGTCCATCAGCGCGTCGATGTCACGGTCGATGTACATGTTCAGCGCATTGGCGCCGCCGGCCGACAGGTAGCCGCCGAGGCAGGTCACCAGGACCAGCCACAGGTCGGGCACGCCCTGCTCGGCCAGGAACATCACCGGGACGGTGGTGATCAGCAGCAGTTCGATGATCCGAGGCTTGGTCAGTGCCACGAAAGCTTTGACCCGGGCTCCGAACGGCCGATGGCCCCCCGGGCTGGGAGTCAAGGCGACCCCTGCGGGTCGGGACTCGACGGCCGTCACGCACACCCCTGACAGAGAAATTCCAGCAAGCTCCGGGCGTGAAGGCCCGGTAAAGACTTGCGCGTACCACGCCACTCTAGACGTTGCCCGGACACCGATCTCCGCCGGGGTCCGGTCGTGTTGAGCACCGCGGCAGGGGGGTCCGTACATAAAAGCAGGGGGCTCCGTACATACAAGGTGAACTCCGGGAGGCGAACCGCGCCGCACGCCCGCACGCTGGGCGGTGTCCCCTTTTATCCGGGGCCGTCCAAGCCCTGGACTCGAAAAGAGGCGTGTTCTCGCGGGGGTAGGCTCGACTACGCCCGGTGCGCTACCAGTCGCCGGGATTCGACATGTGGAGAGGAGCCCTGACTCAGGGTGAGCACCAAGCCGACCACCACAGATCTCGAGTGGACCGAATTGGACCAGCGGGCTGTCGATACCGTCCGCGTCCTGGCCATGGATTCCGTACAGAAGGTCGGCAACGGCCACCCTGGTACGGCCATGAGCCTCGCCCCGGCCGCGTATGTGCTGTTCCAGAAGCTGATGCGCCACGACCCCAGTGACGCGAACTGGACCGGCCGCGACCGTTTCGTCCTCTCACCCGGTCACTCCAGCCTGACGCTCTACATCCAGCTCTACATGGCCGGCTACGGCCTGGAGCTGGACGACCTGAAGGCGTTCCGCACCTGGGGCAGCCTGACGCCGGGTCACCCCGAGCACGGGCACACGACCGGCGTGGAGACCACCACGGGCCCGCTGGGCCAGGGCATCGCCAACGCCGTGGGCATGGCGATGGCCGCCCGCTACGAGCGCGGTCTGTTCGACCCGGAGGCCGCCGAGGGCGCCTCCCCGTTCGACCACACCATCTGGGCGATCGTCTCCGACGGCGACCTGGAGGAGGGCATCTCCGCCGAGGCGTCCTCGCTCGCGGGCCACCAGAAGCTCGGCAGCATCGTCGCGCTCTACGACGACAACCACATCTCGATCGAGGGCGACACCGAGACCGCCTTCTCCGAGGACGTGCTGAAGCGCTACGAGGCGTACGGCTGGCACGTGCAGCGCGTCGAGCAGAACGCGAACGGCGACTTCGACGTCCAGGCGCTGTACGCGGCGCTGAAGGCGGCGCAGGACGAGACCGAGCGCCCGTCGATCATCGCGGCGCGCACGATCATCGCCTGGCCCGCCCCGAACGCCCAGGGCACCGAGGCCTCGCACGGCTCGGCGCTGGGCGAGGAGGAGATCGCGGCCACCAAGCGCGTGCTGGGCTTCGACCCCGAGCAGCACTTCCAGGTCGACGACGACGTCTTCGCGCACGTGCGCAAGGCGGCCGACCGTGGCCGTGAGGAGCACGCCGCCTGGGACAAGAAGTTCCAGGAGTGGCGCAACGCCAACGCCGAGCGCGCCGCCACGTTCGACCGCATCGCCGCGGGCGAGCTGCCCGAGGGCTGGGAGAAGGCGCTTCCCGTCTTCGAGCCCGGCAAGGCCGTCGCGACCCGTGCCGCCTCCGGCAAGGTCCTCCAGGCGCTCGGCGCGGTCATCCCCGAGCTGTGGGGCGGTTCCGCCGACCTCGCCGGCTCGAACAACACGACGATCGACAAGACGTCGTCGTTCCTGCCCGTCGGCAACCCGCTGCCCGAGGCGAACCCGTACGGCCGTACGGTCCACTTCGGCATCCGCGAGCACGCCATGGGCTCGACGATGAACGGCATCGCGCTGCACGGCAACACCCGCATCTACGGCGGCACCTTCCTGGTGTTCTCCGACTACATGCGCCCCGCCGTCCGCCTCGCCGCGCTGATGAAGCTGCCCGTGACGTACGTCTGGACGCACGACTCCATCGGTCTGGGCGAGGACGGCCCGACGCACCAGCCGGTCGAGCACATGGCCGCGCTGCGCGCCATCCCCGGACTGAACATGGTCCGCCCGGCCGACGCCAACGAGACGGCGATCGCCTGGCGCGAGATCCTGCGCCGCAACGACGCCCCGCACGGTCTGGCGCTGACCCGCCAGGGTGTGCCGACGTACGAGGCGAACGAGGACGCCGCGCGCGGCGGTTACGTGCTCGCGGAGGCCGAGGGCGGCCAGCCGCAGGTCGTGCTGATCGGCACCGGTTCCGAGGTCCAGCTCGCCGTCGAGGCGCGCGAGCAGCTCCAGGCGGCCGGTATTCCGACCCGTGTGGTGTCGATGCCCTCGATCGAGTGGTTCGAGGAGCAGGACCAGGGGTACCGCGACAGCGTGCTGCCGCCGTCCGTCAAGGCCCGCGTCGCGGTCGAGGCGGGCATCGCCCTGACCTGGTACCGGTACGTCGGCGAGGCCGGCCGCATCGTCTCGCTGGAGCACTTCGGCGCTTCCGCGGACGCCAAGGTGCTCTTCCGTGAGTTCGGTTTCACCGCGGACGCGGTCACGGCGGCGGCCCGGGAATCCCTGGCTGCCGCAGCGCGCTGACGCCGGTATATACGACAAGTAGGAGATGCAACTCTCATGACAGACGCACTCAAGCGCCTCTCCGACGAAGGCGTCGCGATCTGGCTTGACGACCTTTCGCGCCAGCGGATCACGTCCGGCAACCTCGCCGAGCTGATCGACCAGCAGCACGTCGTGGGCGTCACGACCAACCCGTCGATCTTCCAGAAGGCGATCTCGGAGGGCCACGGCTACGACCAGCAGCTCGCCGACCTCGCCGCCCGCGAGGTCACGGTCGAAGAAGCCATCCGCATGATCACGACGGCTGACGTGAGGGACGCCGCCGACATCCTGCGGCCGGTGTTCGACGCGACCGGCGGTCAGGACGGCCGGGTGTCGATCGAGGTCGACCCCCGCCTGGCGCACAACACCCGGGCGACGACGGCCGAGGCCAGGCAGCTCGCCTGGCTGGTGGACCGTCCGAACACCCTGATCAAGATCCCGGCCACCAGGGCGGGCATCCCGGCGATCACCGAGACCATCGGTCTGGGCATCAGCGTCAACGTGACGCTGATCTTCTCGCTGGAGCGCTACCGCGAGGTCATGGACGCCTACCTGGCCGGTCTGGAGAAGGCGAAGGCCGCGGGCCTGGACCTGTCCAAGATCCACTCGGTGGCGTCGTTCTTCGTGTCCCGCGTGGACTCCGAGATCGACAAGCGTCTCGACGGCATCGGCACGGACGAGGCCAAGGCCCTCAAGGGCAAGGCCGCGCTGGCCAACGCCCGCCTCGCGTACCAGGCGTACGAAGAGGTCTTCGGCAGCGACCGCTGGGCCGCCCTGGACAAGGCGAACGCCAACAAGCAGCGTCCGCTGTGGGCCTCGACCGGCGTCAAGGACCCGTCGTACAAGGACACCCTGTACGTCGAGGACCTGGTCGCCCCCGGCACGGTCAACACCATGCCCGAGGCGACGCTGGAGGCGACCGGCGACCACGGGCGGATCACGGGCAACACGGTCGCCGGCACGTACGAGCAGGCGCGCGCCGAGCTCGACGCCGTCGAGAAGCTCGGGATCAGCTACGACGACGTGGTGCAGCTGCTCGAGGACGAGGGCGTCGACAAGTTCGAGGCGTCCTGGAACGACCTGCTCAAGTCGACCGAGGCGGAGCTCAAGCGCCTCGCCCCTTCGGAGGGCTAAACATTGTCCAGCAGCAATCCGCTGCGTGACGCTCAGGACCGACGGCTCCCGCGTATCGCGGGGCCGTCGGGCCTGGTCATCTTTGGCGTCACGGGCGATTTGTCACGTAAAAAGTTGATGCCTGCCGTCTACGACCTGGCCAATCGGGGCCTCCTGCCGCCGGGTTTCTCGCTCATCGGCTTCGCCCGCCGCGACTGGGAGAACGAGGACTTCGCCCAGGTCGTCCACGACGCCGTCAAGGAACACGCCCGTACGCCCTTCCGCGAGGAGGTCTGGCAGCAGCTCATCCAGGGCATGCGCTTCGTCCAGGGCAACTTCGACGACGACAGCGCCTTCGAGACGCTGAAGTCGACGATCGCGGAGCTCGACAAGGCGCAGGGCACCGGCGGCAACTTCGCCTTCTACCTGTCCGTGCCGCCGAAGTTCTTCCCGGCGGTCGTGCAGCAGCTCAAGAAGCACGGACTCGCCGACCAGAAGGAGGGCTCCTGGCGACGGGCCGTCATCGAGAAGCCCTTCGGCCACGACCTCGCCTCGGCGCAGGAGCTCAACCGGATCGTCCACGAGGTCTTCCCGGCCAACGAGGTCTTCCGGATCGACCACTACCTGGGCAAGGAGACGGTCCAGAACATCATGGCGCTGCGGTTCGCCAACCAGATGTTCGAGCCGCTCTGGAACCGGTCGTACGTCGACCACGTGCAGATCACCATGGCCGAGGACATCGGCATCGGCGGCCGCGCCGGCTACTACGACGGCATCGGCGCCGCCCGTGACGTCATCCAGAACCACCTCCTCCAGCTCCTCGCGCTGACCGCCATGGAGGAGCCCGCCTCCTTCGACGCCGACGCGCTGGTCGCCGAGAAGACCAAGGTGCTCGGCGCCGTCAAGCTGCCCAGGGACCTGGCCCGGGAGACCGTGCGCGGGCAGTACGCGGCCGGCTGGCAGGGCGGCGAGAAGGCCGTCGGCTACCTCCAGGAAGACGGCATCGACCCCAAGTCGAAGACCGACACCTACGCCGCGATCAAGCTGGAGATCGACAACCGCCGCTGGGCGGGCGTCCCCTTCTACCTCCGTACGGGCAAGCGGCTCGGCCGCCGCGTCACCGAGATCGCGGTCGTCTTCCAGCGCGCCCCGCACTCCCCCTTCGACCACACGGCCACCGAGGAGCTGGGGCAGAACGCCCTCGTCATCCGGGTCCAGCCGGACGAGGGTGTCACGGTCCGGTTCGGCTCCAAGGTGCCGGGCACCGCGATGGAGGTGCGGGACGTGTCGATGGACTTCGCGTACGGCGAGTCCTTCACCGAGTCCAGCCCGGAGGCGTACGAGCGCCTGATCCTGGACGTCCTGCTCGGCGACGCCAACCTGTTCCCGCGTCTGGAGGAGGTCGAGCAGTCCTGGCGGATCCTCGACCCGATCGAGGAGTTCTGGGACAAGAACGGCAAGCCCGCGCAGTACCCGGCCGGTACCTGGGGCCCGGTCGAGGCGGACGAAATGCTCGCACGAGACGGACGGAGCTGGCGTCGGCCATGAAAATCGACCTGACGGACACCACGTCCAGCAAGATCAACAAGGCTCTCGTCCAGGGCCGCCGCGCCATCGGCACGCCGGCCGTGGGCATGGTCCTGACGCTGGTCATCGTCACCGACGAGGAGAACGCGTACGACGCGCTCAAGGCGGCCAACGAGGCGTCCCGCGAGCACCCCTCGCGCACCCTGGTCGTCATCAAGCGGGTGTCGCGCTCGCCGCGCGACCGCTCCAAGGCCCGCCTCGACGCCGAGGTGCGCGTGGGCACGGCGGCGGGCACCGGCGAGACGGTCGTCCTGCGGCTGTACGGCGAGGTCATCGACCACGCGCAGTCGGTGGTGCTGCCGCTGCTGCTGCCCGACGCCCCCGTCGTGGTGTGGTGGGCGGTGAACGCGCCGCTGGACCCGGCGAAGGACCCGCTGGGCGCGCTGGCGCAGCGCCGGGTGACGGACACGTACGCCGCCGAGCACCCGATCCGGGAGCTGACCGCGCGCGCCGAGGCGTACACGCCCGGCGACACCGACCTGTCCTGGACACGCATCACGCCGTGGCGCTCGATGCTCGCGGCGGCGCTGGACCAGATCGAGTGCGAGGTGGGCTCGGTCGAGGTCGAGGGCGAGGAGTTCAACCCGAGCGTCGAGCTGCTCGGCATGTGGCTCGCCGACCGGCTGGGCGTACCGGTGAAGCGTTCCGTCTCGGACGGTCCCGGACTGACGGGCGTGCGGATGGACACCAACTGCGGGGCGATCAGGCTCGGCCGGTCGGACGGTTCGCTGGCCTCGCTGTCCATCGAGGGGCAGCCGGACCGCGCGGTGGCGCTCAAGCGGCGGGACACCGCCGAGCTGATCGCCGAGGAGCTGCGCAGGCTCGACCCGGACGACACGTACGCGTCGGCGCTGAAGTACGGCGTCGAGCGGCTCGGTGAGCAGGGCGCCAAGGAGCCCGCGGCGGACAGGTCCGCGGCGGCCCAGGCCAAGAAGACGGCGTCCGGCGCGGCCGCCAAGAAGGCGGCGTCGAAGTGAGGGCACCGCAACTCGTCGTCCACCACGACAAGGAGCTGATGGCGCAGGCCGCGGCGGCCCGGCTGATCACGAAGGTCGTGGACGCCCAGGCCACCCGCGGATTCGCGTCGGTCGTCCTGACCGGCGGGCGCAACGGCAACGGCCTGCTGACCGCGCTGGCCTCGTCGCCGGCGCGGGACGCGGTCGACTGGTCGCGGCTCGACCTGTGGTGGGGCGACGAGCGTTTCCTGCCCGAGGGGGATCCGGAGCGCAACGTGACCCAGGCGCGCGAGGCGCTGCTCGACGCGGTGCCGGTGGACCCCGCCCGGGTGCACGCGATGCCGGCGTCGGACGGCGCGTACGGCGACGACGTGGACGCGGCGGCGGCCGGGTACGCCGCCGAACTGGCCGCGGCCGCCGGGTCCGAGGACCACGGTCCGGTGCCGGCGTTCGACGTCCTGATGCTGGGCGTCGGGCCCGACACGCATGTCGCCTCGCTGTTCCCCGAGCTGCCGGCGGTCCGCGAGACCGAGCGCACGGTGGTGGGCGTGCACGGCGCGCCCAAGCCCCCGCCCACCCGCGTCACCCTGACTCTGCCCGCGATCCGCGCGGCGCGTGAGGTGTGGCTGCTGGCGGCGGGCGAGGACAAGGCGAAGGCCGCGGCCGTCGCGCTGTCGGGCGCCGGGGAGGTCCAGGTCCCGGCGGCCGGCGCGTACGGTTCGCGCCGCACGCTGTGGCTGCTGGACGACGCGGCGGCGTCCCAGCTGCCGCGCGCGCTCTACCGACCGGCCATCTCCTGACGGCCGTTCGCCGTACGTACGCGAAAGGGCCCGGCCCGCCTCACGGC